>JBILPN010000294.1:0-5199 GCA_044373865.1 Luteolibacter sp.
CGCCGACGGAGAAGTGCGAGCAGGCCGAGTGTTCCGAGCACTGCGGCATGAGGTTCTGGCACGGCAGTGATGGTGACAAACTTGGTGCCTGTGCCGCCATTGAGTCCGGCTTCCGCGTCATCGTAATTCAATCGCCACAAGCCGCCGCCAAAGGTGTAGCTTGCGTCGTCGATGTCATGGTCTGTGAAGGTTCCCGTGAGTGTGCCCGAGTAGGAGAAGAGCGTGAATTTATCGGCGAGCGTGTAAGCACCTAGATTCTCCCAAGAGACCGTGGAGCCGCTGAGATTCAGAGTGCCGCCGACGTTTACCAGGTCAGCGGGAGTGCCGCCGCCGGTGAATTGGAAATCGAAATTTCCGGCAAGTGAGAGATCGCCGCCGATGGAGAAAGTTCCGGGTGAGTTGCCCGGAGCGAAGGATGCGCCAGATTGGACGTTTAGCGAACCACCAAGAGAGCTGGCCCCGCCGAGCGTTCCGTCACTCACGGTGAGAGTTCCAGAGAAGCTTGAGGAATTGGCGTTGATGAACAGACTGCCCGCGCCGGTTTTAGACAGCGGGCCAGTGCCACTGAGCTGTGAAAAATTCGCGAGTGTGACGGAGTGCTCCGCATCTGCATGAATCGACGAGGATGCAGTGACGTTCAGATTGATGCGGCCAGCGGTGCTGCTGTCGAGACCTTGGATCGAAAGGTCGGTTCCGGCCGCGTTGCGAAGAGTTCCGCCAGCTAGATTCAGGTTGCGCGCCGAGTTCGCTGCATACGCTCCGGTGCCGGCGGTGATGGTGGTGGCATGCAGCGTGCCGCCGTTGAGATGATAGCTTGGAAGCAGGCGCGCGCTGGCACCTGCGGCGGCATCTTTGCCTAGCGTGAGTGTCGTGGTGCTCACCATGCCACCAGCTTGAGTCATGGTGGAGGTGAGAGTGGGGGTGCCAGTGCCAGTTTTTTCCGCGAGCACGATGTTTGTGGCAACGAGCGATCCGCTAGGCATGCTCAGGGAGCTGGTGTCATCGATGCTTGCGTTTGAGAGATGGCGGCCAATGGAAAGGTCACCAACCAAGGCATCCAAGCTGCCTCCGCTTAGGTTCACCGTGCCTTCGCCCCGGCGAGATCCCGAGCTGGTTTCTCCGATTTTCCAGCTGCTCATGGCGCTGGTGCCGTCGGTGCCGCGGAGTTTGAGATAGGGAGTGCTTAGGCCGCTTTGGAAGTCGATGATTCCTCCTGCGTTGAAGCCGCCGACTTGGAGCGAGGTCGAGTGGATGCTGTTGTTCGTGCCTAGGTGGAGGCGTGCGGTGTTGCCATTGTTGCCATCGCTATTGCCGCCGCCGACGAGCATGGCGGAGGCGGTGATTGCGTTGGTGCCACCGCTGGCTCCCGACTTTGCTAGATTTAAATCCGAGATTGTCGTAGTCGAGGCGACATTGACGGTTTGGATATTGAAAGCGCGGGTGGCGCGATTGAAAGTGAACGCGTCGATTCCGGATAGATCGTAGGTAACGCCGTTGTTCGCGCTCAGCTGAAGGACCGCGTCGCCATTGATGAGAAGGCTGCCACCGCCGGTGATGGATTTGTTTCCGGCCGTGTTATCGAGGACGAGAGTGCGGATTGTTTGAGAAGTTCCGCCAAGGTCGAGAGTTCCAGTGCTGCCGTTGAAGCGGAAATTCTGTGAGCTTGGGAGAGCGGCAGAACCTGCGAGAGCGAGGGTTCCGGCGGCGATGCGAGTCTCACCTGTGTAGCTGATGGTTCCCGCGAGGGTGACTTTACCAGCATCTGTTTTTACCAAACCCTTGTTGGCGGCATCTTCTGTTACGGTGCCATTGATCACTAGATTCACATTGGCATTGCTGGAGCCGATTTGTGATTGTGCGCCAGTTAGGGTGATGTTGCGAGTGGAGGGAAGGCTGATGGTTCCGGAATTTGATCCAGGTTCCGCGAGGAGGCGGGCACCATTGGCAATGATGAGGTCATTGTTGTCGTCGCCGAGGCTGCTATTCTGGTTGATGCCGAGGACGCCGGCAGAGATTTTAATGTCGCCGGAGTAATTTTGATCAGCGCCGTTGAAGCGGAACGTCAGCTTTCCTGCGCCAGTTTTTTCGAAGCCTTGGGTTCCTTCGAGATTGGCGTAAAAGAAGATGCTGGCGGCGCTGTTCGCAACGTGGACGACCGGGGTTGCGGATGAAGTGGCAGCGCTTAGGATGTCGCCGGTGCCGCTGTTGCTGCCGATCACCACATTGCCGGTGGCAAGTGAAGTTGCCAAAGTTCCGAATGTGTAGGGATAGGTTCCGCCAGATCCGGTGTCTGACAGATTGACGGTTAGGGCCGTGTTGATATTTGCCACTGCATTGGTGGCATTGGGGACACCGCCAGTCCAGTTTCCTGCGGAGCCCCACTCGCCGGCGGTGGCACCGGTCCAGGTGGACTGAGCGTGGACTTGAGTGATGCAGGCGAGTGCCGAGCAAAGGGAGAGCGTTTTACGGGAGAATTTGCGTGGTTTCATGAGGGTTTTTAAATTAGATCATTTCAAAACGGGATGATCGACCCGCCGGAACGAGTGGGGTCCGGCGGGTCTATGACAAGTGGAGAGCTCGATTTAAGGAACTTGAACGACCTTGAGGCGGGCGAAATTTTTCGCGGGTCCGCTGGGCAGGGTGTAGGAAATTTCCTGGTCGGTGTTGGTGGTGGGAGTGACGGTTTCCCACGCTGCGGTGATCCCAAGGTCGGTGGAAGTCTCGATGCTGTAGCTGATGTCGCCATTGGTGACAGCTTCAGCGCGTTTGGTGAACCGGACGATGTTACCAGTGAGGTTGCCAGCGCTGCCGTCGGATGCGGCTGGGTTGAGATTCAACGCGTATTCGACGAGGTTGGAAATTCCATCCAAGTCCGAGTCGCCAGTTGCGCCGCCGGAGACGTTGTTGTTCGTGGCCCAGCTCGTGAAATTCTCAGGAGCATCATTGGCGGGAATGCTGAGAGTCACGAATGAGCCGGTGCCGCCGAGCGTGTCGGCATACTGGATTTTGAAGGTATTCTCGCCGATGACCAAGTCCGCGCCATCGGGGAGGTCATTGAAGGTGCCGGTGAGAGAATGGCCGGAGTAGTTGATGAGGACCAATTTTTCGCCCGGGTTGAGCGCGGTGGGAGACGCGTCAGTGATGACGAGAGAAGCGCCAAGTTCTAGGTCGGCAGTGGCAGTGAAGCTTCCGGTTTGGCGTGTTGTAGAGTTGAGAGAGACTTGGAGTTTGGTCAAGGGGTCTGCTAGGGAAATCTTCTGATCGGCGTCCGCGGTGATGGTCCGTGTGATCTCTGAGATGGGCAAGTTCAGCAAAAGCGCGCCGGATAAAGTGATGTTAGAATCGTTGGGTGCATCGAGTGTGCCGCCAGACCAATTGAAATTGCGAATGGTGGCGGTGCCGGTGATTGGCACGGTGGCGATTCCTTCCTTAATTTCAGCGGTGCTCAGGGTGCCACCTTGTAGGTTGTAGATTGGCCGGAGTTGTTGGGCCGCGATGGGGATATTTGTGCCTTGTGGGAGAGTCTGGCCCATGATGACCGAAGATGCGGTGACAGTGCCGCCCTCCTGAGTGAGCGTGCCGCCGAGGACGGGATTTCCGGTTCCCCGCTTTTCGGCTAGGACGATCGTGTTTGCAGTTAGGGATCCTGCCGACATGATCATGGTGCTGGTGCTGCCATTGTTCGCGTTCGCAAAATGCTCGCCAATCATGATCGAGCCGACGAGAGCATCCAGCGAGCCAGCGGAAAGATCGAATGTCCCGGCGCTGACGCGGGCGCCCGAGTTCGTTGATCCGACGATGAGCTTGGGGAGCGGGCCGGTGCCAGTCACATCACGCAAAGTGAGTGAAGGGTCATTCAGTCCATCTTGGAAATTGATGACTCCGCCCGTGTTATAATTTCCGATTTGGAGCAGCGGGGTTTTAAAGAGATTTTCCGCGCCGAGCCGGAGCGTGTGAATATTTACGCCAGACCCTACGTTGCTGCCGCCGCCGACGATGATGCGCGAGGAACCGGTGTTGGTTGTGGTGAGCGTGTTTGTCCCGCCAGAGAGACGTGTGGTGTTGACGCAGTTTGGGGCATCGTTGTTGGTCTCAAACTTGATTTCTAGGAGGTCGCTGGAAGAGCCATAGGAAAACGACGTCGAGTCCGACATGTCGAATTCAGCGTTGTTGTTGCCTTTCAAGGTGAGGCTCGTCGTGCCTGTGTAGTTGATATTTCCAGCATTTTGGATGCTGGTGATTCCGATTTGAGAGACGGAGAGTGATTTTAGAAGAAGGTCAGTTGCGCCGAGTTCCAAGCTTGCGCCATTGCCAGATAGAGTGAGGGCAAGGTCCGAAGTGATGCCGCCGGTCTCCGCCACTTGGACGGATCCGGATGCGATGTTGAGGCGGGCGAGGCTGGATTGCTGATCGGTGATGATGAGTGGGGAAGAACCTAATTTCCCGAGTCCGGCGAATGCGAGTTCGCCGCTGAGAGAGACGGGTTCCGCGGAGTTTGTGATATCTAGCTGCACCACGCCGGTGGAGCCAAACGTCAAGTTGCTATTGGAGCCGAGAGCCTCCACGTCCTCAAAGCTCCATTCCCCTTCACCCCCGAGAGGGATTGAGAGCGTCGATGCGACTTCGATTGAGTCCTGAGCATAGCCTGGCAGGGCGGCGGGAGTGGTGGGGCGGAGAGTTCCTTGAGTGATGCGAGTTCCGCCAGTCCATGAGTTACTGCCGCTGAGAGTGACCACGCCGGGGTCGGTTTTTTCCAAGCCGAAGCCATTGCCGTTGTCCGTGACCGTTCCAGGGATGACGAAGTTGATTGCCGCGTTGCTGGAACCGATGCGAGGGAAGGCACCGTTGAGGTGGATTGTGCGGGACTCGGCGAGAGTGATGGTTCCAGCGTTTGCGCCTGGTTCCGCCCAGAGCTTCGCCGCGTCAGCGATTTCGATGTCATTGTCGGTGTTGCCCAAGCTGCCGTCCTGTTGGATGCCGATGGTTCCGGCGCTGATTTTTACGAGTCCAGTGTAGGTGTGGTTGATTGGGTTGAAGCGGAAAGTGAAGCGGCCGCTGCCGGTTTTTTCGAATCCTTGAGTGCCGAACAGAGCCGCGTAAAAGAACGTGTCACCGACCGTGTTGATTTGCGGGATGATTGCGGGATCGCTGCTTGCAAAAGTTAGGCCTTTGGTCGGATCGAAGCTGCTAGCGCCGGAT
>JBILPN010000007.1:0-17371 GCA_044373865.1 Luteolibacter sp.
CGCTGGCCTCCGCGTCGGCAAAGACGAGGCCCGCGACCGTGCTTGGTGCGCTGAGCACCGGATTCGTGAGCGGTGCCCCCGAAAACGTGGCGAGATCCGCCGCTCCGGGAGAGACATCGCCGATCCAGCTTGCAGCCGCATTGAAATCTGTCCCTGAATTCGACCACTGGATTGGGGACGCATGGAGCGTTTGGGAAAAGGCAGGCAAGACGAGAGCTAAAAGCGCGAGCCCGTTGCGGCGCACGAAGCTGTATTTGAGTTTCATGAGTGGTTTGGTGGATTTTTGGTGAGATCAGAGCGGGGCAGCGCTTGCCGGAACAAGGGCTATTCAGGATACGAAATGGCGGGAAAAAACCCGACATGACCGCACAACTATTTTTGTCACTCCCCCACCCGCTCCCGCGCTCAGGGTTTAAAACTCGCGTGAAGATCGATTTCTACCGATTTCCCTCGATCAAAACCTCCGCCTCACGGAACAAAATGCGCGCGATCACCCAGTCCCACCAGAAGCCTTGATACTTCCCAAGCGGCTCATACGCCGCCGCCAGCTCTGGCGAAAACGCGGTGTTCACCCGCGCCCGGACCGTGTTCAAACTCGCAAGGGCCAGATCCTTTTCGCCCAGTTGAAAGCTCGCCATCGCGTGAATCGGCTCGATTGCGGCGAGAATGAAATTTCGCGACGCATTGAACGCCAATGCATTCTCCGCCCAGAACTTGGATCGTTCAAAATCGTTTTGGCGGTATTCAAGGAGCGCCAGCGCAAAGGCGCGCCAGATGGCAAACTCACGACCCCAGCCATCCTTGGTTTTTTCCGGGTCGAATTCGGCAGATTCCAGTCGCGCCTTGAGCGGACCGAGCTTGTGGAGAAATTCGTCATCCGCCGGGGTGAGCAGCGTCGCGTGGAGGACCCGCTGAATTTCCAAAAGCTTGGAGCCAGCACCAAACCGAGTGAGCGCCCAGTTCCGGAAATTCTGATAGTCCTCGTGATTGCCACTGCTGGTGATCACCGGCCCGCATGCGAGCAGATCCAGCGATGATGTTAGAGGCTCCACGCGCGAGGCATCGTCCGCACGGACGAGCATCATGAAACATTCAGAAGCTTGCGACCAGCGGCCGCGGAGTGCATTCCAGTTTCCGAGAGAGCGGAGCACGCCGGAGGATTGAGGGGAAAGCTGGATGGACGAGAGCGGAGTTTCCCGGAGTTTCTCATCGGCTTCGGTGATTTTATTCTCACTGAGTAAAATCGAAATTTGGGCGAAATCCTCCCATCCACGCGCCTCGGCGAGTCGCTTCAACTGTTCTGCGTGTGCCAGTTCTGCGAGATTTCGCAAGCGCACCTGTTCTTGTTTGGCGTGTTTTTCTCGTAGATAGAAAGACGACGCGAGACCAAGCCCGAGCAGCAATGACAAGCTGATGCCGAGCGCCGCACCGACCGCGAGCCGGTTTCTCCGGATGAATTTCCGCAGCAGATAGGCATGGTTTTGCGGCCGGGCAAGCACGGGTTCATGAGCAATGTAACGCTGCAAATCCATCACGAAACCATTGACCGTCTCGTAGCGGTGCCTGCGGTCTTTCTCGATCGCCTTCATCACGACCGAGTCAAGATCTCCGCGGATGGCAGGGATCAGGCGCGACGGATCCAAACGAAGGCGCATGGCGGCGTCCTGAAAATCCTTTGGCTGGAAATTCGCCAACATGAACGAAGGCGCGGGCGGCTCGCGTTCTGAGAGAATCCGCCGCATTTCCGTCAGTCCTGCGTTGTTGAGCTCCTCCGACTCGAAGGGAGCACGGCCAACTAACAACTCATACAACAGCATTCCCAAGCTATACACATCGCTGCGTGTGTCGATGTCCTGTTGCTTTTGATCCGCCTGCTCCGGGCTCATGTAGGCGGGAGTTCCGAGAGCTTGGTCATTTCCAGTGAGCGCCGTATTTTCCCGCGGGTTGCCTTGGATGGCCTTGGCGATTCCGAAATCGATCACCTTGGGTGCTGCGGTGCCGTTGTCCGTCGCGACAAGGACGTTAGATGGCTTGATGTCGCGGTGAATGACGCCTTTTTGATGCGCGTGTTGAATCGCGCGGCAGACCTCGATGAACAGATCGATTCTCTGGCGGATGTCGAGGCCACGTTCGTTGCAATAGTCAGTGATGCGGAGGCCGCGCACCCACTCCATGACGAAAAATGGCCGTCCCGTCGCCGTTGCCCCGGCGTCCAACACACGGGCGATGTTTGGGTGATCCATCATCGCAAGTGCTTGACGCTCAATTTCAAACCGAGAAATGACGCGCTCCGTGTCCATGCCGAGCCGGATGACTTTCAGCGCGACTTGGCGTTGCACTGGTTCTTCTTGTTCGGCGAGGTAAACCACGCCGCAGCCCCCTTCCCCGATGCGTTGGAGCAGGCGGTAACGGCCGATTTGTTTGCCTGGCGCGTCGTCCGCATCGTTGCCGAGCGCCTCCAAGTCCGCGTCCTCCTGAGCGAGAGCGATGAGCTCCGCGCCGGCATCGGTGCCCACCAAGGTCCGGTCCACCTCCGCCTTGCGGAAAAACTGGTTAGCGGCGGATTGCGCCTCTAGCAGGTCCTCCAAGCGCTTGGCTTGCGCCGCATCCCCGTGGCGCACCAGTTCGAGAAAAACCCGCTGCGCTGCCGGCGTTTCGAGCTCCGTGATGGCCTCGAACAAAGTTTCCTCGATCTCTTGCGGATGGTTCATGGGCGCGGCAAAACTGACGATCGACGATGACAAATTCGGCTCGCGGAGTGATTCATCGCGATCACCCGCGTTCTTGTTCGATTTGCCGGATGATTTGAAACAGCCGGATTTTCACGTAGGCCCATTTGCGTTCGATCGTCCGCAGATTGAGCCCGAGGGTTTCAGAAATTTCTTGGTTGGTGAGTCCGCCAAAGAACTTGAGCATGACGATGCGTGCGTCCTCCGGGCTTTCTTTTTCCAATTGCAGCAAGCTTTCGTCGATTAGAATCAGGCGTTCATCGGCAGTGACTTCTTGAGAATCGAGCATGGCAGGCTCGACATCCAGGCGCGCACCGCCGTGCTTGACGCTGGCCTTTTGGCGGACGCGGTCCATGAGAATGCGGCGCATCGTCAAGGCGGCGGCGTTGAAGAAGTGCTCACGGCTGGCCCAGTTTCGGTTAAATTTCCCGCCGAGGCGGATCCATGCCTCGTGGACGAGCGCGGTGGGCTGCAGGGTCATCCCGGCAGAGCCGCGCAAGAGTCGCGCGGCGGCGAGGCGGCGGAGTTCATCATAGACGATGGGCAGCAGTTCCTCGGATGACAAAGAGTCGTCCGGGGCGCTGTGATCCTCATTCCGTGCCGTCATCGCCCGCGACACTAGGCCGCCCGGCGAGCTGGGAGCAAGGACCGATGCGGGCGCGGCGGGGTCTTGAGATCCCGCGCGGCTCAATTCCGCTTGGAATTTCCGGGCTTTCACTGTTGTTTGGCTGCAAAACAATGCGCTGCTTCTATTCACAGGCTCTGGAACTGGATTTGCCCGCCGACCATCCTTTTCCCATGGAGAAATTCCGTGTCTCCAAGGACATGCTGCTGGATGGCGGGATTTTGCGGCCGGAGGAAATCATCGAGGTGCGCGCGGCCGAGCCGCACCTGCTTCAGCGCGTGCATGAGCACGACTACATCCGGAAAATCGAATCCGGGCTCTTGGGGCGCAAGGAGCAAATTTTGCTGGGATTGCCGAGCACACCGCAGCTTTACCAACGCAGCATCACCGAGGTCGAGGCCACGCGGCTGGCCTGTCACGCCGCTCTTGCGGAAGGCGTCGGCGTCTGTCTGGCGGGCGGCACGCATCACGCGTTTCGCGAGCATGGCGAGGGGTATTGCGTTTTCAACGATGTCGCCATCGCCATCCGGGATTTGCAGGACAAGCAGCCTAACATCAAGATCATGGTGGTGGACACCGATGCGCACCAAGGGAATGGCACGGCAGCGCTGCTCGGCAGCGATCCGCGGGTTTTCACCTATTCCATCCACGTTGGGCGGAAGGATCCGCTGCACCAAGTGGTCGGCACGCTCGATGTTGAGACGGTGCGATATGTGGAGGGGGAAATGTACTTGAAGCAGCTCTTCAGCAGCCTGGCCGGAGCCTTGGACGCCTTCGCGCCGGACTTGGTGATTTGGATTTCCGGGGCGGACAACCACCGGAATGACCGCTTTGGGCAGATGCACCTTTCGCTCAAGGACATCCAGCGGCGGGACGAAATTTTGCTCGGAGCCTTCATTAAAAACCGCATTCCCGTGGCGGTTCTTTACGGCGGTGGCTACAACCGCCAGCCAGAATTCACCGCCAAGCTGCACCGCAACACGGTGGCCACCGCCAAGCGACTGGCGGCGGAAGTCCTCGGGCTGTAAGCTCGGCGGCCGGGCGCTTAAATCACCTCCGGCGGCTCGAAGCCTTCGCGGTATTCGCGGCGGACGAGAGTCTCGGTGGCTTGGGTGTGGTTGGTGAAGCTGAGCTTGGACTTGTCCCAGCGGAGCTCCCGGCCGGGGAAGCGCGTCGCCTTGACGGCCAGCAGCGCGGGCTCAGTCATGCGGATGGCATCGCGGAATGGGCTGCGGAGCTCGGTCTTGATGCCGATGCAGTTGTCCACCCAGGCATGCCAGTGGTTGAGCGGCGGGAACTCGGGGAGATTCGGCATTTGCAGGCCTTTGGTGAGCACGCCATCGCGCCAAATCTCCAAAAAGCCACCCGCGGAGAGCGTGAGGACACCATTTTCGCAAACGACGACCGTCATGTTGGAATCCGTGAAATTTCCAGCCGGCAAGCCAAGCGCGGCACGAGATGGCGCTTGCCCGGAATCGCTGTAATGAATCGGGAAAACCTTGTTGGCAAATTTGTCAGAATTGACTGCATACGTGATGGTCGACCGGCATGGGTGGGCATGGAAAAGCGGGTTTTCCACCTTCACGCAGTGGGTTTGCACGGCGATGGGCGAGAGCAGCTCGTCGTAGCCGTAGAAAATCACGTCGAGCACATGGCAGCCCCAGTCGCCAAGGCCATTGCTGCCAAAGTCCCACCACGAGCGCCACACGACAGGGGCGATTCCAGGGCGGTATGGAGTTTTCTGCGCTCCGCAGAGCCAGAGGTTCCAATCCAAATTTTCCGGAATTTGGCCAGGCGCTTCGACCGCGCGGTCGAGATTGAAGTAGGTGCGGTCATTCGGCGAGGCGACCCAGACGTGAGCCTCGATGGCCTTGCCGAGAACCCCGCTGCGCATGATTTCAACCGCGGCACGGCGACCGGGAGTGGCCATTCTCTGGTTGCCAACTTGAGTGATGAGATCGGGCCGGGCGGCGACGGCATTTTCCATCATCACCAATTCTTCCAACTGGTGAACGAGCGGTTTTTGGCCATACACATGCTTCCGGTTCGCCATGGCGGTGAGCATGATCGGCGCGTGGCTGTGGTCCGGCGTGGAGACGATGACGGCGTCAAATTTCTCACCATGCTTGGAAAATGCCTCACGGTAATCCGCGCAAGTGAAGGCTGCGGGATGGTCCTTCGATGCTTGGGCAAGCGCGCCGGAATCCACATCACAGAGCCCGGCGATTTCCACCGAGGGATGCGAGGCGACTTGGCGCCGATCCTCCCCGCCGATGGTGCCAACCACGCCGATGCAGAGGACGCGGAGTTTCGAGTTTGGAGAAACGGCAGGCGCTTGGGAGCGCACGGCGGTGGTGAGTCCAAGTCCGGCAGCACCGGTGGTCCAAAGAAAACGGCGGCGTGTGATAGGCGATTTCATTTCCGTGTGGGCGCGATTTCGTCCGGAAGCGTGCCACATGTCAAGACACGGGAGGCCAGATAGAAGACGCGGCGCAAGCCCGGCGGGGCATGTGCGGCATGCGCTGAGCGCCGCGTCAAAGGCCGCGTTGTGACGCCGACAGGGCCTTTGACGCTTGGATTGTTATTACTGCTTCCAGAGGGCCAACTTCTCAGCGGCGGCGGCGCAGCAGGAATAGCGCACCAAGACCGCCTAGCAGCGTCGCCGACGGCTCAGGAACGGCACTGTAATTCAGATAGATCCCGTCGTCTGCCTCGAACAGGCTGAATGAGGCGCTGGAGCGGGCTTCGCTGAAGTTTCCTTGGTCGATCTGGAGATTTTCCAGCCCTGAGACCGCGCCCGTGGTGCCGAAGATCTTCCAGCCGTTTTTACCCTGGATATCACTATCCCAGAAGGAATCTCCGAAGTTCACGAAATGATCTGCGACGATCACAAAATCCAGCATAAGGGTGGTTCCCACGTCGAAACTCAGATCGCCAACCACATCAACTCCACCAAATTTTGCGCCGCGCCCGACACGCGTGTCATCATACAGTGACCAAAGGATGGTCGAGCCACCGGTGTAAGAAAGACGGTCATCAAAGGCTTGGACCAGCCCTTCATCGGCTCCGGACCCGCCCTCCAAGCGGTGGGTGCCTGCGACCGTGACATTACCCGTCACCGTGCCACCACCGGTTAGGTATTGGTTGGAGCCAAGGGTGTATCCGCCATCGACGGTCGAGACATTGAAACGGGCGTCGTCGCTGACCCTGACGCCAGCCGCTTGGGCGATGGAACCGCTATTAGCGATCGCCAAAGTTCCAGCGTTCACACTGATGGCCCCCGTGAGGGTGTTGGTGGCGGTGAGGGTGAGGGTCCCCGGGCCACTGAAATTTAGGCTGCCGCTGCCGGAAATCACGCCATCCTGCACCACACCTAGGCGGCTGTTGAAGTCGATTGACGATAAATCCAGATTGCTTTGCCCGACCGTGGTGAAGGTGTGAAGGGTGTAACCAGTGGCATACCCGGTGCCTGCGGTGATCGCACCGCCAGTGCCAGCGGCAGTTCCCTTGTAGCGGACAATGACCACGCCTGAGCCACCTCTGCCACCATCGCCATTGAGGCCTGAGCCACCGCCACCGCCGCCAAGGCCATTCACGCCCCAAAATGCGTTACCACTAACAGTTCCCGTTGCTCCGCCTCCCGCGCCACCGGCTCCTGCCGCTCCACCAGTCGCCCAGATATCCGCCGCACCACCGCCACCGCCGCCAGCATAGTGGACTGCGCTGCCAGTGATCCAGTTCGCCAATCCAACGCCGCCATTGCCGGCAATGGACACATCGATGCCTCCGTTGCCCCCGACACCACCAGCGCCACCGCCACCTGCTGCGCGGCCCGTTGAATCATCGTCTCGTGAGCTTCCTCCTGCATTTCCTTGGAGCTCCGTCCCAAGTCCACCCGCTGTGGTTAGATTATTCCCAGTTCCGCGCCCGCCGCCACCGCCGCCGGATCCTCCGTTATTTCCAACCACTTTGAAGCGGCCACCGCCGCCGCCACCCACCGCTTCGAGGCCGGCCAAGCGAGACGTGCCGCCGTTGCCACCCTGCTGAAGCACGGAGGCGGTGGCTGCGTTCAAGCCGCTCGCTCCGCCAGCTCCGACCTCGACGTCGAATGCGCTCGCAAAGAGAAAAGCGTCGCCACTGACCAATCCACCCGCGCCTCCACCGCCTGCGCCCGCGACGTCGGCATTGTTGATGCTCCCACCACCACCTCCGCCGCCACCGACGAGAAGGTACTCCACTTTAAATCCCAAGTCTATCGTCAGATTGTTGTCGGTATTGATCTGCCAGTCGTGACTTTGACTGCCCGACGCGCCGTCGAGCGTGATGAAGTCGCCAGCCAAACCGAGGCTGGCGAGACTGAGGAACGAGAATGTGGTGATAAGTGGCTTCATTATTTTAATTTTTTGATAGATGATCGAATATTCGGATTTTCCAGTGAGAGTTCATCGCAGCTTCACGGCTCATTGATGCGTTCAACACGAACACGCATAAACCGCTTCGCCCGAGTTCCAATTTCGGCGGTATCAACCACTTCCACTTGGCGAGTTCCGTCTGGATTTTGCGTTTCGGAGCTGCTGCCTTGGCCGCTGAAAGCAGCGCCGCCCACGCTACTTGCCACAGGCTGCCACGAGCCTTGCCCGAGGTCGTTCGCACCTTCGACGATGATGGTGACATCCGTGCGGGCGGAGTCGCGGCGGAAGGCGAGCTTGAGGCGACCCCCATTGATTCTCGCTTGTGGCAGCCCGCCGACTTGAACGGGATTGATGCAAAGCGCGTATTTGACTAGATTTGGAATTCCGTCTCCCCGAGGCGTGGCGAGATCGGCAGCATCTCCGAAATTTTCGCGACTTCCAAAATGGGTCAAACGCCAATTTTCAATCGGCTTCGTCGTTCCCACGACAGAATTCACCACCGTTTGCAGCAGCGCAAGGCTCGCGACCCCGGAACCATTCTCGCCAGACTGCGCCAAAGCAACCCGCACCTCAGAGAGATTCCCAACCGTCACACCGGTGACCCCTAGGGCAATAAAGTCCGTTGCGGCAAGCTCGGGCTCGGCGATTCCGCCCTCAGCCACCACCACGATTCTGGAAACAATCGCTGCCAGAGCCTCGATCGCCGAGACCGTGCCAACCGCGGCAGCACCCTTGGATGCGATGACGGAATTGAGCAGCGCAACGGCGTTAGAACCCAAGCTGGAGGCGGTCTGGGCACCGACGGCGAGATAATCCGCAGCGGCGGGGCTGGCGTCTTCCGCCGCACCGTTAGCCTCCGCAAGGATCCGGTCATAGGCCGTAACAATCCCCTGCAACTTGGGCGCGGTATCCGCAGCCGTCGCACCGATCACAGACGAAGCCAGCGCCGAAAGAATGGAAGAGAGCTTTCCGGAGTCCACGCCCACCACCCCTGCGGCCGTGAAGTCGTCCACGCCGGGGGAACTTGCCGTGGAATCAGCCGCGTAGGCGGAAATCTTGGCCAGCGCGGCGGCCACGGGGTCAACAAGCGTCGTGAAATTTCCCGTTCCGCTGTAGGAGGTGCCGATACTGTTAGTGGCATAGGCGCGGAAGACGTATTCCGTATTCGATGAAAGGCTCGTAGCAGCCGCGCTGAACGCACCTGCCTCATCGCCTGCAACGACGATTTTCACCACTCCATTGCCACCGATTTGCGGGTTTGAATTCACACTTGTCGGGGAAATCACGAAGCCCCGCTCGGTCAGCAACTCCCCACCTGAGTCCTCGATGGTGCCTCCGAGAACGGCCGAGTTCACCGTGATCGAAGCGCTGGTGACCGAGGCGACCAGATTCGGTGCGGAAGGCGGAATCGGGCCGCTCCACATGGCGATGCGGAAGCCGATCTTGTCGCTCTGCGTCTGTGTCGAAGTGGCGAACTTGCGCTCCCCGATTCCGGCCTGCGAGCTGTTGAGAAAAATCCCATCGGAGGTCCTACCACCGGATGACCAATTCCCGCCACGAGTGACGCGAGCTTCGGAAAACGCCCCGATAGATTCGGTCCATTCCTCGACGTTTCCGTCTTGGTCATAGGTGCCGTAGAAGCTGCCGCCACCGCTGGTTCCGACGGTGACCGCATTTCCCAAAAGATCATTCCAAATTGCCCCGCGCAACCAGTTAATGCGATAGCCCTGCCCGCCTGCTAGGCCATTGCCAAGGGAATCCGCGGCAACCGGCAAAGGTTTGTTACTCTCATCCATTTCCGCAGTGGAGAAATACAATCCCGTGGCAAAATTCATATAGTATTTTACATCGTCTGTGACGTTGAAGTAGGCAGCCTTGAACCATTCATCTTCAGAAGGAACCCAGGCCGTGGCTCCGGGCTCTCTGGAAAAGCTTCCCGATGTCGCTCCAAGAAGCGGGTAGGCACCCGTCTCGCGGGCGGAATAGCTATCCACCGTGGACTGGAATTTCACATACCCATTGTGAACCCAGTTAGAAAATCTCGCGGCATCAAACCATGAGACATGGACGACCGGTTTGCTGCCCATCAATTGCTTCACCGCATACTTCGCTCCAGCAGTAGCACTTGTGGAGAACACAATTCCACCCCGCGCGTCCGTGGTCATGCTCGCGGAATAGATTCCTGCGGGATTGCTGCCCTCGGGATCGACCGCATTGAGGAACTCCGTGTACTCGTAGTTTGTGACCTCGTAGCGCCCCATGCGGAATTCGTTGGCGACCGCACCGTAACCAAAAGCGCTATCTTTGGCATTGCCGGGATTCCCAACTAGAACCGTCTCCACCCGGATCTCGCCCGTCTGAAATGTTCCGACTGCACTGTATCCAGTTCCCGCAGCAGAGGTGGCATAGGCGCGCACCCGATAGATTGTGTTAGGGCTGAGACTTCTTGCAACAACCGCGAACTCCAGCGCGCTGCCGCCGCGATGGATCTTACGGTCCACGGCAGAATTTTCGAGAGTCAAGTCCCCCGCAGATCCCGCCTCGTCGAAGAGAATCCCGCGCTCCACAAGATTCCCTCCCCCCGTATCAGACACCACCGCAGAAAATGATGCTGTGTGATAGGTCACATCCGAGGCCGTGGGTGCGGCAGCGAACGCAGGCGGATAGGTCGCAAGGAAGGAGCCGGTGCTGGAGACGGAAGTGCCGTCCACATTGGTGGCAATGAGACGGTAGTGATAGGTCTGCATTGGCACCAAGCCACTGATGGTTGCAGAGACGCTTTGTGCCGAGATCGCACCCGCTTCAGACAGCGTGACATTGACTGAATTTCCGTAGGCGGTGGTGGTTCCGTATTCAAAGCGTGCTGTTGTGATGTAGCCGTTTGGATTGATGACGCCGCGCAGCGTCGCCTGCGTGGGTGAAACTCCCACCGGATTGGAAATCTTCGGCACCGGCAGCGAGGCGGCCGTCATGCGACGGATGAGCTTGTTGGATGTATCGACCACAAACATCTCTCCGGAACTGGCGAAGTGCACCCCTCTCGGAGCCCCGAAACGCGAGGCGAGACCAATGCCGTTGGCATTCCCGTTGACGGTGGCCTCACCGGCGATGGTCGTTACCACTCCGTCCCGCGACACCTTGCGAATCGTATTGTTGAGGGTGTCCGAGACATAGATGTTGTCGAGGGGATCCATCGCAAAGTGGATTTCACTTTTCACAAAAAAATTTTGGCCGAAGCGCGCGGCCTCCCCCGTTCCATCGATGGAGCCTGGAACGGTATTGTTTCCAGCGATGATCGAGTTGGTCCCATTTGCATTCACGCGGACGATCGAATATGCAGAACCATTAGAAACGACCGGCGTTCCATCCGAGTACAAGCCGAGGTCGATGGGATTGTAAAACGGTCCGGATTTCAGGGTCGTCACAAACCCGGCGGGCGTAATTTTCCGAATCACCCCGCTCCAACTATCAACCACGAACATCTCCCCCGCTAAGTTGATCGCCATGCCTTTTGGCTCACTGAAACGGGCTTCTTTACCCATGCCATCCACGGTGCCCCTGCTGCCGGATTCCCCTGCAATAGTGGTCACAGTCCCGGACGGGGTGATCTTTCGGATTGTGCTGTTGCCACTATCACTGACGAAGATATTCCCTTGAGAGTCTGCAACGAGCGAGTGCGGGCTGTAGAACCTTGCATTTGGTCCGACACCGTCTTGCGATCCCACATTATTCGGGCTGCCAGCGAAGTTCGAGATCTGTCCCGCAGCCGTGATTTTCCAAACCACGTGTGCCCCCCAATCGGCGACATAGAGATTTCCTGATCCGTCGCGAGTGATCCCATAAGGTGCTGACATGGGATTCCCGGGAAGGTGGCCCGCATGCGTCGTGACGCGCCAGTCCTGCCCGTTTGAAATTTGCCCCGGCTTGAAAATTCGCGTAAGGGTAACGTCGTTGCCGTCACCGCCCTTGTAGCTTAGCTGAAGATCAAAGGTGTTGCCGGCGTGGGTGGCGGAAACGATCGCACCCTCAGCCAAGCCCGTGAAGGTTCCTTGGATGGCAGCCTCTGAGTTGTTATCCACCACCAAGAGCGACTGGTGCGCCATCGGCGCGAAATCCAAGGCCACGTTGCCAAGCTGGAGCCCGTTCGCATCGAAGCCATTGGCGGACAGAATCACCGGGCTGCTCGGGGAGAAGCTTGGATTAAGAATCACGAAGGTTCCGGACTCCGCGACGGAACCGTCAACATTCGTGGCCTTGAGGGTGTAGTTATAAACCGTATTTTCATGAATGCCGGCCAAGGTGGCTTCCGCAGTTTGCGATTCCAGCGAGTTAGGAGAAGCCAGTGGCACGGAGACGGTGGTTGGCGCGAAGCCGCCCTGCTGATAGGTCAGGCTGACGGATGTGATGAAACCATTGGCGGTCACGGGAACCTCCATCAGCATTTGGCTAGGGCCAGCCTTGGTGAATGTCGCGGTGCCAAGGAACGGCCTTGCGGTCGTGACGATTTTTCGGATCAGGAAATTCGAGCTATCCGCCACATAAACAACCCCGGCAGGATCCACACTGATACCCGAAGGACTGTTAAACAGGGCGGCTGAGCCCGAGCCATCGGCCTTCCCCTGAGTGGACCCGGCAAGAGTTTCCACGGAGCCATCTGCAGCCACCCTACGAATCCGGTGGTTCCCGGTATCCGCCACCCAAATTCGGCCGAGAAAATCCTGTGTGAAAGCATCTGGGTCGCTGAATTTAGCAGAACTCGCCGGCCCGTCGGAGAACCCTGCGGTGCCCACGCCCGAGAAAGAGTCCAACGCCAGTGGGGACGCAGTAAAACGCTCGATCGAGCTCCCAAATGACACCCATGAGCCATCGGTATAGGTGGATCCCTTATTCCCGCCAAGGACGTAAAAATCTCCGTTTGGATCGGGAATGATGTCTTTCACCGAAGCAAAGCTCTTTCCTGCCGGAGGAGCGATCGTGGTGACATTGCCAGAGACCGAAAGCTTCCTCACCGCACTATTGGAGAAGTCGGCGACGTATAGGTTGTCAAGGGCGTCCACCTTGATGGCTCTGGGATTGTTGAACCGGGAGGTGGTGGAATCGCCATCCGTACTTCCCGCAGTGCCATTGCCCCCGATGGTCGAAACCAGTGAGCCAATAGGACTCAGGAGGGTGTCTTGCGTGATTTTTCGGACACGATGGGTCCCCCTATCAGCGACATAAACATTTCCCTGCGAATCAAGCGCCACGCCCATTGGATCGAAAAATTTTGCCGTTCCAGCTGCGCCATCCAGGTGGCCCGCTCCATTTCCGGCAAAGACCGACAGACTGCCGCTCGGCGAAATTTTCAGGATCTGGTCTTTTTGAGTATCGGCGGCGTAGAGATTGCCAAGCCGGTCGTTTGCTAGACCCATGGGGCGCATCAAATCCACAACGGGGCGGTTAGCACCAGCAATTGTCGTCACCACACTGTGGTCCTTCTGACCGGATGCAAGGACGCGGGTGAGGGTGATGTCGTTCCCGTCGCCTCCCTTGTAGCTGATCCAGAAGCTGAAGGTGTCGCCGTTGAAAACAGTGCTGACAATCGAACCTTCGGGCAGACTGGTGAAGGTGCCTTGGATCGGGGAGGAGCCGGTGTTATCCAGCAAAGTTAGAACAGCGTGCGGAGCAGCTGCGGTGACAAGCCCCGGAGCATCCAGCTCGATCCCAGATGCCTTGAATTCACCCGCGCTAACAAAGGCGGACCCCGCTGTGAGAACGGGACTGAAGCCAACATCGACAGAAACATTTTGCGCGTGGCTTCCATAGGGATTGTAAGCGGTGACTCGATAGTCCCCCACCGCGCGACCCTCCTGGATGGCTAAGTCATCCAGGCCGTGCGTGTCGGAATTCGCACCGGTCCGGGCCTTGAAATAGTGGCTCCATCCGGAACGGTCGGCAGTGAGAAAGGCCTCCGGCAGCTGGACGTTTGAGAAGATTTCAGCGCCGTTCACTGAGACGCTTGCCAGGCCGGCTTCATCAACCCGCAGGACGACAGGAACATTACCACCACGCCAGTTCGACTGATTTGAATAAGCAAGCAGCGCCCCGCTTCCCACCGTGTTTCCCATGGCTTTATTAGCACCATAGTAAAGGCGGACTCCGGCGTTGTTGTTGAAGGTTGAAAACGAAAGCGAGAGCGCTGTTCCAGTCCCAAGTTCCGCCACAGGTGATCCCGCCGCGGCGTCTCCATCCGCAGCGAAACTATAGCTCATTCCATCCGCGCCACCGGATGCTTTGCTGGTGATAAGCGTGAAACTCACTCGATAACCAGCGGCACTCTTCCCGCTGCCACCCACGGTGAAGCCTCCAAGCTGCCCCGTAGCATTGGGAGTCAAGCGCAACAAATTTCCAGCGACAGCCGCATGACCCGAGACGCTGCCAGCTCCTGGCAGGGAGTCGTTGAAATCATGAACGTAGTGGTTTCCAAACGTAAACTCCTCAGGCTTTCCTGCGATCGCACCACTGGATAGATCGAAGGACATTCCCTTGGGGAGTGGATGACTGACTTCATATCCACTCAGGGAAATCCGGCGGATCTGGTGATTGTTTGCATCACTAACATATAGGAAACCGGCAGGGTCGAAGAGCAGGCCGCGAGGATCGTTGAAACGCGCCTTATGTCCGATGTCGTTGCTATTTCCGCTGGACGCCAGCAAGCCACCAGCAAGCGTGCTAACAGACCCATCGGGAGTGATTCTCCGGATCGCGTGGTTCGAGCCGTCTCCGACATAAATGTTTCCCTGCGGGTCCACGGCTAGGTTGCGCGGTTCATTGAAGCGGGCGGAGCTGCCATTTCCATCGAGCAGCCCGGCATTGACCGTGCCGCCAGCGAGGGTGCTCACCGTCCAGTTGTCGCCGCTGAGGGAGATCTTGCGAATGCGGTCGGTGGCATCCGCCCCGACGTTGGCGCTGCCGGTCTCGCTCACGTAAACGGTTTTGCCATCCGGAGCGAAGGCGATCCCGAAAGGCGCCTTGAACAAGGCACCGGCGAGTGCCGGACCGTCCGTGATTCCGGCGGCGTTCGTGGCGCTGCCTGCGAAGGTCGTGACAGCTCCCGTGGCGAGGACGATTTTCCGGATCTTGTTGTTAGCCCGGTCAGCCACAAGCAGGTAAGTCGAAGTAGGATCGATGGCGAGCCCCTCGTGGTTGTTGAAGCGCGCCGAGGTGGCGGTGGCGCTATCCACGCTTCCCGCAGAATTTACAGCACCGGCAAAGACGGTGGTGGTTCCGCTTTGGGTGATTTTGTAAATCGCATGGTTGTTTGAAGCCACATACACATTGTTATCGGAGTCCACCGCGACGGCGCGAGGATACTGAATGCCCGCGCCAAAATCGCTAACCACGCCATTCAAAGAAATTTTCCGGACCTTTTGGTTGCCATCATCAGCAACATAGATATTTCCATTAGAATCCATGGCGAGCCCCCAAGGCCGATTGAAACGGGCATTGCTCAAAGTTCCATTCGTCGATCCCGAGCTTCCATTACCCGTGAAAGTGGTGACATTGCGATAGGGCTCGCCGGTCATCCGGCCGCCGCTAGAAATTGGCAGCTCCGGCGAGGCTTCGCTGTATAAGGAAAATTCAAAGGGGTCCGCATAGGTGAAGGCGGGTGGAGTGCCGGGTGCAAGCGTGACAAAAGGAAACGGCGCGGAGTATCCGGTCCCAACCGCATTTGTGGCGTAGGCACGGACAACATAGGATGTGTTTGCGGAGAGCGACGCGATGATGGACTCAAAAGGTCCTGTCGTTCCCGGAACTGCGAGCTGCACCACACCACTCGCCCCAAGGGTGGGGCTGGCCATGGTGGCAGTTGGCGCGACGACAAAGCCACGCCCGGTCACGCTGCCCGCGCCGCTGGTCAGAACCGTCGCATTCAACAAGGCACGCGTGTCAGAAAGCGGACTCACACTAACAGAAGCCAGTGCCGGGGGCTCCACGATGTCCGTGATCGAAATGGTGAACTCTTGCGGGGTGCTTGCTACGGGCGATCCGTTGTCCGTAACGCGAACGACAACTTCATAGCGATTGTCCGCATCCGAGTCGGCCGGATGTTCAAAGTCGGGCGCGTTTTTAAAGACGAGTGCTCCGGTGCTGGTGCCGATGCCGAAGAGGGCAGCGTCAGCTCCGCCAGCAATCTCAAAAGAAAGCGCCTGAGCCGGGACGTCTGGATCGCTTGCCACAATCGTGGTGACCGCCAGGCTGTTTTCCGCGAGAGTTAGAGATACAGCCGGGGCACCCCCATTGTTAGTGATTTGCGGCGCCTCGTTGACGTCCTCGACGATGATTTCAAAAGTCTTGGAAAAACCCAAGGTGCCGGTGCCATTGTCGGCAGTGAACACACGAATGGAATACGAGGCTCTTGTTTCAAAATCCGCCGGGGCGTTGAGAATCAGATTCCAAGTGGAACCCGCCCAAAAGTCACCCGTCCTCTTGATGCTAAAATGGGAGTTGTCGGCCGAGCCATCGCCAGCTTGTAGCGAGAACCCGTGGTAGTCGTTGAGATCCGCATCCACGGCGGTGAAAGACCCGACGACCGTGGGCGATGTCGGGTTCTCCTAGAGGGTGCGAGAAGACAGAACAATGTCCGTGGGACGCGAATTCTCAGCGGTTCCGGCGGTCGTGAACTGGATGGGATTACCATACGCCGTGTCCGCCAACGTGGTTGCGAAAGAACGAACCGTATAACTTTGCCCCGGAGTGAGAACTTTAATCAAAGCCCCATAGTCCCCCGAGACCACTCCGGGAACCACGGCTTTAATCACGCCTTGATCGCCGATGACGGGCTCTGGATTCTCAGCGGGCGACAAGATAAACCCGCACTCGATGAGGGCGGCTCCACCGCTATCCACCAGCTTGGAGGAGACAGAAACCGCGTTCGAGTAAACCGTGCCGCGGGTGGTCTGCGCGACGACTGGCGCGACCCCGTTTGCCACGCGGAAGCCTTGCTGCATGGTCGCGAGGGTATAAGCAACAATTCCATCCAACGATGTAGTGGTGTCGTTCCCGAAGGGCGAGGTCCCACGCTGGGAGGCCGAGAGAAATTCTGCTGTACTATCATATCCACCACCACGACGGCCGCGCGCATTAAAGAAAACTCCATCGTTGATTTCCATGACGTTTCCACCCATATCAAACGCTCCATAGGCACTTGGGTCTCCGTTAGTCCCCACGGTGGTGGGGCTGGCGATCGCTGAAGCGTTTTCTTCGGTCGATGGGTTCCAGTTGGCAGTCTTGTTGAAGTTTGCCCTGTTTCCGAATCCCCCGGGTCCGTCTCCAGAGGAATTCGCAGTGACCGCTGATGGCGGGGCATAACTCTGGCTGCGGGTGGGATAACTCCAGTAGCCGGCATTGGTGCCGCCCTTTTTGTAGTAAGCGGCTTTATACCATTGGTTCTCCGAAGGAATCCACCACTTAGCCTCGGCATTGCGAAGAATCGTTCCAGTAAGCGCGTTGTTGAGCGTGTAGGCACCCGTTTCACGGGCATTGAAACTCGCGGCCGTGTCGGAAAATAACGGCTTACCGTGGTGAAGCCAGTTTACAAACCGCGCGGCATCGAACCAATTGAT
>JBILPN010000315.1:0-4878 GCA_044373865.1 Luteolibacter sp.
ACACCACTTCTACCCGCTGCCCGCCGTGCTCATGATCGGGAAACGAAACTTTCACGCCCTGCTTGAGCAGTTTGTCGATCTCCCGGTTCGCCTCCGCCAGACTCAGCGCCGTGCGATCCCGGCAAATCTCCTCCACCGCACCCTCAATTGCCTCCACCGGCAGATCCGGATTCAGCCGTTGCAGCGCCGGCCGCAGCCGCGAAACCAACACCACCTCTCGCTTCCCATCCCGCCCCTGATTGCTGACACCGCCGTTCCACTCGTCGTAGCAATTCGCCACCTCCCAACCCAGCTCATGCTGCATGATCTGGATCGCCGGTTGCTCGACGAGATGGTCTTCGGTGTAGGTGCTCATTTTTTCATGACTTTGGCGATCATTGCAAAATGACGATCCCGTTCCAGCAATTCCACCCCGTGGCGTGTCGCGCAGGCGAAAACCAGCACATCGCCGAAAGGCACATTCACACCGGCCCGCAGGCAGGCACGTGCCGTCGCCGCGGCTTCGGTCCAACAGGCTTCGTCGAAGGCGAGCCACATGCAGGCTTTTTTCGATTCCGCGAGTCTGGCCTCCTCCCGCTTACCCTTGATCCCTTGGAAAAGCTCAAGCCATACCGGCTCGGTCATCGCCGCCCTGCCGGAAAGTAGCAATTCGCCAAGTTCAGCGGCGATCTGCGGGTCTCCGCCGAGGCGGGCCGCCGCGATCCACACCGAGCTGTCCACCAAAACCCGATCTTTCATCGCTTGGCTGTCGCGCGGGTTTTGGATTCACCTTGCCGCGCGGCAATCTCCGCGAGATCCCCCGCTTCGATTTCGTCATTGGTCGCGATATTCCAAGTGCCGAAGCTCGCCACCAGGTCATTCACCCGCTGCTGGCGGTTATATGCCTCCAACGCCTTCACCACCGCCTCACGCTTCGTCTTCGCCCCAGTGAAGCGCATGGCATCCGCCAACGCTGCATCAGGAATATCAATTGTCGTTTTCATGGAATCCAAATACGCGGGAAATCGGAATCCCGCAAGGCGCAAATTGGACCTATCGTCCAACAGAAAGTGGCTGTGGCGTCTCGCCGCAGTGTCCCGCCCCTGATTGCTCACGCCTCCGCTCCACTCGTCGTAGCAATTCACCACATCCCAACCCAGCTCACGCTGCATGAGCTGGATCGCCGGTTGTTCGACGAGGTGGTCTTCGGTGTAGGTGGACATGAGATGGAATTTCAGGAATTGACTCCGTGAACTGCCTCGTTACGAGTTCTCCATCTCGTCCACCATGTTGTAGAAGGAGTTACGAGGCCGTCCTTGGGGGCGGCTTCAGCATTTTCAGGAGTGGTGGGCATGGGGAGGAAATTGTGAGAGGTTGATCTTTTCGCTTGTGGGAACCCAAATCTGCGGTTTTATGACGGCAACACGGCCTCCGCCTCTTCCTTCGGGAACGCGGGGGTTCTTTTTTGGGATGATCTCGGATTTGCGGTCATTTCCACAGCCCCCAGTTTTCCCATTGCGGCGGGCATCCCATTTGCCCGAGCGAGCAAGTGCCTTGTTCATCCTCCGGAAAACCCAGCAGATGTTCCTTGAACCGCTGGTGCCAATGGCTGTTCGGTGAAATCTCGCGCATCAGCCATTGCAGGATACAGAAATACGCGAACGGCCTGGCGATCAAATGAGGGTGCTGGATGAAATGGACCAGATCTCCAGCCACTGATGCGTCAGGAAATCTCGCCTGATCCACGACGTTCCGGTTCCACAAGCGGCTGTGATGCGCGCACAGGTTGCGGATGTAGTTTAGCGAACGCAGCCACGAGGCGAAAACGTGCCATCCGTCACCTCAAGCCCGCGCTCCTCCAACTGCTGGAGCTGCTCTTCAAAGGAGAGCCATGGACGGTCGTAGGGCATGCTTGTTATGGAAACTGCTTAAAAACTAAGGATCCAACAGCCAATGGAAAGCCAGATTGTTCGATCTCCCGGTTCTCCTCAGCCAGACTCAGCGCCGGAAAAGACAGATTCAGTCGAGGCTCCGCCGGCAGTCTTCCTCTTCCATTCAAAATCCAAAATTCAAAATTCAAAATTCCATTCTCCTCCACCGCTCCCTCAATCGCCTCCACCGGCAGATCCGGATTCAGCCGTTGGAGCGCCGGCCGCAGCCGCGAAACCAACACCACCTCCCGCTTCCCATCCCGGCCTTGATTGCTGACGCCGCCGCTCCACTCGTCGTAGCAATTTGCCACATCCCAGCCCAACTCATGCTGCATGAGCTGGATAGCCGGTTGCTCGACGAGATGGTCTTCGGTGTAGGTATTGGCCATTGAATCTATCTCAGCGCCTTCAAGATTCGATCGATCATAGGCTTTGCATAATGCAAACTATCCACGGTCAACCCTTCATTTATTTGATCATTCAAAAGCTTCTTTAGCGCAGAACTCTCTTCCTTTTTAACAACTACATCGCCTCTTGCGTTGGAATAAAAAATATCAGGCCTAGCAGCCTTGGCCGCAGCCAAAACAGAATCAGGATAAAACCGTTCTATCCCTCTGCAATTATGGGTATAGAATTCATTTGGATTAGCTTCCTGCACATTCCATGCCATTGCAACAAAAGGCTCCTTTGCTTTAAACAATCCTGAAACACTTGGGAGCTTTGACGCAGCGTCCCAATCAAGAAGCACACAGACTTTGGCAAATGCATGCCGCGCTTTTATAACATCAGCATTATCTTTTACAAATGCGATAAGAGTTTCAACACCACCCTTTGATGAATCGTTTTTTAGATCCTCCAAGCAAGCAATCCTTGGAGGGTTACTAATTCTTAAAACAGTAAAGCACTGATGCAGAAAGTCTCTATCGAATTTACCTTCGACTAAAACAAGTGGATCCAATGGACACAAAAGAACAGGATTTACCCACCTTGAAACACCAAAACGAGATGAATGCTCAACCAGATCCTTGGGTGATTTCTGATCTGCAACCGTTTCAACACCCTTGCCAGAAACTCCAACTTTATCGATATAATATCCCACCCCAGCATATTGAATCATCAGATCTGAGTGCGTCGTTCCAATTATCTGCAGACGTCCAGCATTTTCCCTCGCTATCCGTGATAAAAAATGACCTGTGCGGGCTTCAAGGGCGGTATTAAGCGAGGATTCTGGCTCTTCAACCGCCCAAATCGCAGCCTGCTTCCAGCCAAACTGCTGAAAATAGTCCCGATCAATGAGGTTTAAGGTTTCAAACATAAGTAGGCTTTGCATTCCAGAGCCTTGCTCATTTTCGTCCATCTCAACACCACCTTCTTCCAGTCTGTAACCAAACTGAAATGCGAGATCCGCCAAAGAGGAAGCAGTAGCAAGACGAACTTTTTGAATATCTGGGGCAAACTTGATTACGTCTTCAGAAACGGCAGCAACCAATGCTTCAGCAGTTGATTGAAGTCCTTTGAACACTTCCTCTGACTGCTTTTTATACTTAGCAAGCCGTCTTACTAGCACGTCACGCAAAGCTTGTTGTTCCTTACGGATTATCTCTGTTGGAATAACTCGATTCGGCACATAGCGAAACGAAATTAAGCTCAAAAACTGTGCTACTTTAATTGCGTCATCAGGGGATAGAGCTTTGTCTGATCCGTTCAGAAAAATCGAAGGCTCTGCATATCGAAATGCCCACTCCTTGGTAATTAAAAAATCTCTACCAAGCAATTCCTCCACAGGATTTAATCCGCGACGAAATCGAAACACCTTCGGTAACGTAAAGTGAATTGAAATACGAATATTCTTCCGCTTTTTTGCAGACAGTTCTCCACGGTAATAGTCACGCGTCAGATCAAACGGCGTGTCTGGTTCAGGAGAGCCAGTGAAGAAAAGATTGAGAGCTCTTAAAAAGTTTGATTTACCCGAATTATTCAGTCCTGCCAAAACAGAGAAATCCTGAAGATTCTCCAGCTTTGAACTCCGAATAGATCGGAACCGGCTGATTTCAACATTTTGTATTGCAATCATATTTCAGGATTTATCATGTTGATTCGAAAGTAACTTCGGCAGCAATAGGTCGCGGGTTTCGCGGAGATTCTGAATCTTGCGGAATAGCCGCTCAATTTGCTCGAACATTGGCTCGGTGGCGATGTGAAACCAAGCAAGGAGATCACGGGGCGGGCAAACGAGCTTCATGCCCTCGAACTTGCTCTTGTTGACGTTCCCCATCGTTGCTCCGTTGGAGCCTAGATTTTCCAACATTTGCTTGGCTTCTCGGAGCCAGAAGAACAGGAACTCCCGACCGGCTTCATCCGCCAGAACCACTGAGTTGATCTGCTGGTTCGTCTGGCAAGGCTTGGTCGTGATTGAGACGACGCCGATTGTTCCGATGCAGCTCACGCAAATCGATCCTACGGGCAAAGTCTTGTTGGCCTGCGATTGAGCGCCAGCAGTTGAGAGGTATTCGTTCGTCCGAAGAATGAACATCTGCCCGTGCATGTCAGGCGTCTTGAGAAACGGAATGTCCTCACCAAAGAAATCCTCATTGGCCTTGCTGGGAGTCTTTCCCGTAACAATTTTGCCAAAATCACTGATAGATTTTACTTCCCAGCCCTTTGGAATCGGCCCAAGTGGCGAGTCGATGAAGCTAACGGATTCGTGGCCGGGGAAGCGGAAGTGGACGAACCAGTCGCGGTAGAGGGATTGCGCCATCTCCTCCAGGATCTTGATGCGGCGCAGGTTGTTCTCGATCAGGTCGTCGTAGGCCGAGAGGATGCCCGCGATCTTGCGTTGGGTGGGGAGGTCGGGGAGGTCGATCTCCATGTCCTTGAGAAGGACAATGGTATAAGCTGACTGCGACGAGCCGATTGTGCACTTCTTTAGTTCCGCGCGGCCATGAGGGGACAATAACCAGTAATACAA
>JBILPN010000295.1:0-5176 GCA_044373865.1 Luteolibacter sp.
CCATGAAGAAAATCAAGACCAGAAGGAATCTCATAATCCCCTTATCCTCACCGTGATAAAGGAAGATGTGACTCAGGAAGCCACCCACGCCATTCGCTTGAATCGACCAAACAATCCATAGCAGGAAGAAAATGCACGCGAGCGCGAGAGTCATGTTCAGGTCCGCATTCGCCCCACGAATCAGAGGCAACCAACCAGCGTGACCGCCAGGATCAGCCGTGTGCCAACCGACGGTGCCCACCCCAGGAATCAATCCCATCCAGTTGGCGGAAATGATGAACAGGAAAACCGAACCAAAGAACCAGAATGTCTTTTTTGCCAACTGCTTGCCCATGATGCCTGCGAGGAAGTCCTCAAGCGCCTCAATCACATACTCAACGAAGTTTTGTAACCTTCCTGGAACCAACTTGATCTGCCGGGTGGCAAGTTGGGCAACCAAAATGACAAAGGCCGCAACCACCGCCATCGCAATCATTGAGTTGGTGATTTTGAACCATCCTAGATCGAAAACCACCGGCGCATACATCGGAAGTTCATGGTGCCCCCCCTCGGCTGCGATGCCGAAACTGGAACCGATGAATGTAAAAAGTGCTATGAGAGAAAATGAACGCATGCGAAAAGCCCGTTGACGGGAGGCGCGCGGTCTTAATGGATGCCACCCAATGTCCGCAAGGCCTATTTGTGAAAAATTTCACAAGGTCGACAACATCCCCCAAATATAAGGGATTTCGAGGCATCGCCCATGAACATCCGCACTCCCCTCCTCAAAAATCTCCCAGCGGATTATCACGAGAGTTCGATGAATCGCAGGAGTTAAAAAATCTTGGTGCCGCGAACTCCTCCAAGTTCCCCTGCCCCGTTTGCGCTTACGCTCCCCACAAAATTAAGGCTAACGAGTATTCCCATCACCCTTTCCGAGCGAAAATCGATGTTGCTCATCGTCCCTCCCGAAAAAACTCTGATTTTTTTGACCGGATTTTCTCTTGCCAACCCGGAATCACGTTCGCACAAACGTCGTTGCCATGAACAAAGCTGAACTGATTGATTCCATCCAAATCGCCCTCGGTAAAGACGCCACCAAGCGTTCTGCCGATGAGGCACTCGAAGCCGTGCTTTCTTCCATCGCCAACGGCGTAAAGAAAGACGCGAAAGTCCAAATCATTGGTTTTGGCACCTTCGAAGTGAAAAAACGCGCCGCTCGCCAGGGACGCAACCCGAAAACGGGAGAAGCCATGACCATCGCCGCCTCGAAGTCGGTCGGTTTCAAGCCTTCCTCCGTGCTCAAAGGCAGCCTGTGATTCAAGAGGCCGCCACAAGGCCCTTTTGATCATTCACGATTGAAAACCCTGAAACCCCGACCATCACGGTCGGGGTTTTTTGCGCTGTCGTGCTAATCTCTGTCCGCAAACCCCAAAATTTCAAACTCCGCCCTCCGTGCCGTAAGTCACGCACGGCTTGAGTGGACAGATACACTTTCATCCACTAATTCCTGCGCGGCCCAGCAAGCCACTAGCTCCATGAAACCAAGAATCACCCTCGCAGAAGCCCAACTCCCGGACGGCAACACGCTCACCCTGCAAGAACACGACAACCGCAAAGCGCTCATCGTCCACGGCCAGCAAATTTGTGGTCCCGCAACGCGCGCTGCCGAGGAGGAGCTCGCAAGGCTTGCCTGCGCACCATTCCGACCTGCGCGCCAACCGAAAATCTTCTTCATGGGCCTTGGACTTGGCCACACGATCGCTGCCGTCGCCAAGGAATTGCCACAAAAACGCGCGCAGTTCATCGTCGCCGAACCGATGACCGCCATGACGGAATGGCACCGCAGCTTGATTCCTGAAAGCCCGCTCATCAGCGACGCGCGCATCCTTCTTGAAAACGACTGCGGACCCAGCGCCCTCACCCGCCAAGAGGGAACTCTGCACGCCATTCTGATGCACCTCGACGCCTCGCCAACTGGGCCTCGCAATCGCACTTGGGTGGACGAACGTCGTTGGGTGTCAGCAGCTTATGAATCACTTCAACAAGGTGGATTGCTCGCAATTGCCGGGTCGCGCCACGTGGCCAATCTCACGCGCCGCCTCCAAGGCTCCGGCTTTGAGGTTGCGGAATTCACCGTCCCATCCTCGCCTAACGCAAAAAAACCACGCTTTCTTCCCATCTGGCTAGCGCGCAAAGGCAAAGCTGCGGATTGATCTTTCCCGCAAGCCTGCTTGACTTGCCCCAGACCCATGACCCGCCTGACCCCACTTCACTTGATTCCTGTGCTCATTGCTGCCGCATCTCACGCCGGTGAGATCACTGTCGAAAAACGCCCATTTTTCATCGAAACCACCTTTTCCGCTGTCGCACTCCCAGCCAAACATGCGGTCCTCCTGAAGATCGACAGCGAAGCACTCTCGGAGTTTAAGATCCTCGAAATTCGTCCCCATGGATCTCAGGTCACAAAGGGTGAGTCACTTGTGCGCTTCGACATAGAAGCAATCTCCGAGAAAATCGATGACACGCGGCGCAACCTTGCCACCGCCACTCTCGCCCTCGAACAGGCCGAACTGGATCTCGCCCACCTCCAAGAAACTGCTCCACACAAGCTCGCAAGTCTTCGCAACGCCGCTGAGACCGCTGCGGAAGAGGACACCTATTTCAGAGAAACCAAACGCAAGGCATCTGAGGAAAGCGCTGGCCAAGCCCTGAAACGCGGCGAACAAATCCTCGCCAACCAACGAGAAGAGCTCAAACAACTCACTCAGATGTATCAGGACGACGACATCACTGAGGACACCGAGGAAATTATCCTGGTTCGCCAAGAAAATGCCGTCGCCGCCGCAGAATTCGCCCTGCGCATGGAGTTGCTCGATCACAAACGAACTCTCGCAGTCCTGCTTCCCCGCGAGGCCCTGCGCCTGGAAAACGCGAAACGTGACACTGCAATCACACTCAAAAAGGCCGAAACAGAAATCCCAAACTCAATTGAAATCGCGAAAATCGCCCTAGAGTCTCAAAAAATTGCCAAACTCCGCGCCACAACTGCGCTCGCAGAACTCGAAGCCGACCTCGCACAAACTGACATCAAAGCGCCAAGCTCCGGTTGGTTCTACCACGGCACAATCGATCAAGGCTCGTGGATCACAGGCGATATCATTAAGTCGTTGATCCCCAATGGTAAGCCACCGCTAAACCTCCCCTTTGCGAGTTTCATCCCAGAAACCGCGCCTCTCGGATTGGTCGCATTTCTCGATGAAGCAAGCGCCCGCTCGCTCAACTCTGGAAAAGCTGGAATCGCCATCCTCGCCGGACGCGAAGACTTGGAAATCCCGGTGAAAATTCTGGAAATCGCTAAAATCCCCGGACCCGACGGCAAATATCGTGCGGATCTGGATGCAATTTGGCCAAAGGATCTACCGCCTGCCGCAGGTGCCACCACCCAAGTTCGCGTAATTTCTTACCAACAGGACGCCGCCATCGCCATCCCAATCAAGGCCCTCCATTTCGAAGACGCCGGCTGGGCAGTCGATGTGAAACTTGCCGATGGCAAAACTGAGCGCCGCCAAGTCAAACGCGGTCGCATTTCCAAAGATGTCGTCGAAATCCTCTCCGGCCTTGAGGTCGGACAAGTCATCACTGGATCCTAAATTCCTTCGCCCCCGATGACGACTCCAGCCCTGCTTCGCATGCCTCGGCGGGCAATCATCCGCATTTTCGGGCTATCTCTTGCCAGCTCCGCACTGGCCACCTCACAAATTCCCCCAGCTCCACCACTACCACCACCAACGGCCGCGAGCCTCACGGAATCCATCACACGCGGGGTGGATTTTCTCGTCGCACGCCAAAATAAAAATGGCTCATGGGGAAATGCCACCCGCACCAAAAACCTCAACATCTACGCGCCCCTTCCCGGCGCGCATCACGCCTATCGCGCCGGTGCCTCAGGACTGGCACTTTCAGGCATGATCGACGCCGCAGACACGCGCCCTCAAGTCGCCGCCTCCATCTCTAAAGCCGCCGCTTGGACTGCTGCCGAACTTCCTAAACTCCGCCGCGCCGACCAAACCACGACTTACAACACATGGGGCCATGCCTACGGGCTACGCGCAATTTCCCGACTTTATCAAATCGAACCGGACCCCGAAAAAAAAGCCGCTTGGATTCCTATCGCGCAAGAGCAGGTCGACCTGGTCAACCGCTACGGCGACATCAACGGAGGTTGGGGATATCTGGATCTTTTCGATGACTTAAAAACTCAAAAACCCTCGGGCATCCCCACCTCGTTCACCACCGCTTCCGTCCTGCTCGCCATGGATCAAGCACGCAGCACGATGAACGTGGAGCTCAATTCAAAACTCGTGAAACACGCAATCTCCGGCATTCACCTCCAACGCACACCGGACTTTTCCTACACCTACTCGTTCAGCCACCGCATGCGCCCGCGCCTAGATATCAATCGCCCGGCCGGTTCCCTCGCACGCTCGCAAGCCTGCAACGCCGCCCTCCGTGTTTTCGGCGACGCCGCCGTCACCGACGAAGTTCTCACTCAATGGGCGGATCGCTTTCTCGCACGCGAGGGATTTCTCAGCAACGGTCGCAAACGCCCGGTTCCTCACGAAGCACAATTCAAAATCGCCGGATATTTCTACTATTATGGCATCTATTATTTCACCGAGTCCGTCCGGCTCCTGCCCAAGGAAAAACAAGCTGCATACGCCCAACAACTGGCCTCCATCCTTTTAAAACGACAGGAAAAAGACGGCTCATGGTGGGATTATCCACTCTACGACTACCACCAGGCTTACGGCACAGGCTACGCGCTCATGGCGCTCACCTGGTGCCGCAACAATCTGCCTGAATCCTAAAACAGCCACCCTACAATTGTGGCGAGGTCAACTCATGCTGGCCTTTGTCGATTTCAACCGCTCCTTCAACCCATTCGTTGGTCGACGCGGAGACAGGATAAACGCTTCTTTTTTGAGCTACAAACAGCCCCATAGAAGCTCCTTGTTGCGGAAAATGCTGAAATTTGGCCCCTTAAATCTAGCAGGATCCACAGAACGGATTTCAACCCCGATTCCCATCTGCCCTGCTTTTCATCCGTGGATCGTGGTTTTTGAACTCAAACGATCCCTTTCCGCAAATCCCTTGCCGACCACAAGGCGTCGCCTGCGCCTGCGCCTGCGGCCTT
>JBILPN010000296.1:0-5175 GCA_044373865.1 Luteolibacter sp.
GATGGCATCAAATTGCTCCAAAAAAACTGGATCGGCCGCAGCGAGGGCGCTTCGGTGCGGTTTCAAATCGAAAACTTCAACACTCCAATCGAGGTCTTCACCACGCGCCCAGACACCTTATTTGGAGCGACTTACATGGTTCTCGCGCCAGAGCACCCCTTCGTCCCAGAAATCACGAGCGCCGCACAGAAGGCCGCCGTCGAGGCTTATCAAAAATCCATTTCCTCCAAGTCCGACATGGATCGCGGGGATCTCAACAAGGATAAATCCGGGGTTTTCACCGGGGCCTTCGCCATCAACCCAGTCAACGGCGCATCCATCCCGGTTTGGATCGCCGACTACGTGATGATGGGATACGGCACTGGCGCGATCATGGCGGTGCCCGCTCACGACGAGCGCGACCACGAATTCGCCCTTAGATTCAGCCTTCCCATCCAACAAGTCGTGCAGCCAGCGGACGACTCTGACTGGCAGGGTTACACCGCGCACGGCACCGCCGTGAATTCCGGCTTCCTCGACGGCCTAGCCACCGCCGAGGCCAAGGCAAGCATGATCCACTGGCTGGAATCCAATGAGATCGGCAAGCGCCGCATCCAATACAAACTCCGTGACTGGCTCTTCTCGCGCCAACGCTACTGGGGCGAGCCCTTCCCAATCGTCTGGAAAGACGGCCACCACCACGCGATTTCCGAGGCCGAGCTGCCGCTGCTCGCCCCCCCGCTAGCCGACTACAAACCCAGCGGCACGCCAGACCCCATCCTCAGCAAGGCCACCGAGTGGATTCACCTGCCTGACGGCTCAATCCGCGAAACCAACACCATGCCGCAATGGGCTGGCTCATGCTGGTATTACCTCCGCTACTGCGACCCGAAAAACTCCGACCGCTTCATCTCACGCGATGCGGAAACTTACTGGACCAGCGAAAAACCCGGCATGGTAGATCTCTACGTCGGCGGCACGGAACACGCGGTGCTTCACCTGCTTTATTCACGCTTTTGGCACAAGGTGCTCTTCGATCTCGGACACGTCCGCACGCCGGAACCCTTCCAAAAACTCATCAATCAAGGCCTCATTCTCGGAGAAGATGGCCAGAAAATGTCGAAATCACGCGGCAATGTCGTCAATCCGGACGACGTCGTTTCCGAATATGGGGCCGATGCACTGCGCCTTTACGAAATGTTCATGGGGCCGCTCGAACAGGTGAAACCATGGCAAATGAAGGGCGTCGAGGGCGTCTCACGCTTCCTCGCTCGCGTCTGGCGCGTCGCGCTCGATGAAAAGGATGGCGAAATTTCAATCTCCCCGAAAATCCAAGATGTCCCCTGCACGCACAAGGAACTCCTCCGCACCGTCCATGAAACGATCAAAAAAGTCGGCGAGGACATCGAGAAACTGAGCTTCAACACCGCAATCTCGCAAATGATGATTTGCACCAACGCCTTCACCCAAGCGGAGGTGGTGCCTTTGAAGGAATTCACGCTGCTTCTGACGGTCCTCAACCCCTTCGCCCCGCACATCAGCGAGGAAATCAATGCCCGCCTCGGCGGCAAAACCATGCTGAGCGAAATGCCTTGGCCCAGCTACGATGAAGCCGCCCTCGTCCGCGACGAAATCGAGGTGGTGGTGCAAGTGAACGGCAAACTTCGCGATCGCCTGATGGTTTCGAAGGACGCAGACGAAGCCTCCGTCAAGGAGGCCGCCTTCGCCAGCCACAAAATCCAAGAACAATTGGAGGGAAAAACCCTCCGCAAGGTGATCTTCATCCCAGGCAAGATTTTCAACATCGTCGCCAACTGAAGCACCGCTCCACCCCATGGCCCGCCGCTTGGCAGCGGCTGGCCATGGGTGAAATCCCCGCAAATCAAGCTTTCCCCGGAATCGGCGCGACCTCAAGCGGCAGCTGAATCGGCCCTTTCTCAAAGTCCAAAGCCGTCGGTGCGCAAATGGCTCCAAAATGGGGCGAACTTTCGTTTTTCACCAAATCATTCCAACGCACCGCCTCACCCGTGTAAGCGGAAATCCGCCCCATGATGGCGACGAGCGTGGACTCGGCGATCGTCTTCGCCTGATTGAGCGGCTTGCCCGACGCGACGCTACGGATCATATCCACGTGCTCTTGGACCTGCCCGTTCGGACTGTCCAATTTGATTTCCGCGATTTTCACGGTCTTGCCATTCAGCTTGCCGCCGCCATAGCAAGAACCATGGGTGCCGGTAAAAATCTCGCCGACGCGCTGCGCCGTTCCCGTGAGCTGGCGGCACTGGCTGTGAATGTGCACATCGTCTCCGAAGTCGAAATCCACGCTGAAGAAGTCGAATTGGTTCCCGGTCTCACGCCGCGCGCGCCCGCCGAAACCAACGGCGGAAACTGGCAAACGCCCGAGGAACCACACCGCAACATCCAAGTTGTGCACGTGCTGCTCAACAATGTGATCGCCAGAAAGTTCGGTGAAATTCAGCCAATTCCGCGTCATGTAGGATGCGTCTGACTCCCCTTCTTGGCGGCGCTTCGTCCATGGCACGGTGCCGTTCCACTGCACCACCCCGCCCTTGATTTCACCAATCGCGCCGGCGTCGATGAGCGCTTTATTTCGCAAATAATCCCCCATGTGTCGGCGCTGCGTCCCAGCAACCACGGCCAATCCCTTGGCCGCTGCCTTCTCGCCTGTGGCGATGACGTCACGCGCACCGGCCGGATCCACCGCCACCGGCTTTTCAATAAAGCAATGCTTGCCAGCCTCCACCGCTGCCGCGAAATGCAAGGGCCGGAAGCCCGGCGGCGTCGCCATCAACACGTAGTCGCAATCCGTCGCGATGACTTTCTGGTAATTGTCGTAACCGTCAAAACAACGTTCCGCCGGCACCCCATACGCCTGCCCCGCACTCTCCGCAGCCGGCTTGAAAACATCTCCCGTGGCCACCACTTCCACCTCGATGGCCAAAATTTTACACGCTTCCACGAAGTCTTTCAAAGCGCCCTTTCCGCGCCCACCGCAGCCAATCAGGCCGACTTTAAGCTTCTTCGGCCCGCCCTGCGCGGTCACTCCAAAAGCCTGACCTGCCACCAAACTGGCTGCCAACAGACTCGTATTTCCAAGAAAATTCCTGCGATTGATAATTGGGTTCATAGCGACTTGAGAATACAGCAGCCGCAGGCCGAAGCTTACAGCACAATTTCAAAACACAAAAACGCCCGGCTGCAATCATGCGGCCAGGCGTTCCTGAGAAATTTGGGAATCGGACTGGATCAGTCGAGCTTCGGCTTCCCAACGCGACGGACGGCACCGAAACGCTTTTGGAATTTATCGATGCGGCCTTCAGTATCCACAAACTGGGCCAAGCCCGTGAAGAACGGATGGGAATCCGAAGTGATGCCGATGGAAATGATGCTGTGCTCCACTCCGTCGATGACTTCCTTTTTCTCGGAGGTCTTGGTCGAACGGCTGACAAAGCGCTTGCCGGTGGTCATGTCAACGAAGACGACCGGATTGTATTTCGGATGTAGGTCCTTTTTCATGGGAATTGGAATTTCCGGGACGTTACCGACGCGCCGGGGCCGGGAATTTGGAGAAAAAACCCGGACTGTCAAGCAACCACACGCCAGCGCACCCAGAAAACCCACGAAATCCCCAGCTTTTTCCCGCATCATCGCGCCCCCACCGGATTTCTCGCTTGGGTTGCCTCCCCGCCCCCTCTAATCTCCTCCCAGCCTATGGAACTGCCGAAACTCAGCGAAAAACTCCTCGCCTCCGTGTCGCGGGATTTTTTCCGGCCACTCACCCGGCCCTCCACGGCGATTTATGTGGACTGCGCCGAGCGCCTCGCCGAGGTCGCCGGCGAGGCCGGACGAATCCCTCACACCGAGGCCATCGCTCTCATCCGGGAAATCCTCGCCGACCACCCGGACATCGTGCTGGACGATGACGAAGGCGCCTCGCTCCGCGACGCACGCCAACGCGCCGGCCAAATCTTCAACCGCCTCTGCGACGCACGCTGGCTTGAGGACCAACAACTCGGACTGCACGAGCGGTGGACTCTCATCTCTCCCGGCCTCCGCCCCCTCCTCCGCCTCCTGCGCGAACTCGCGGAAGATGAAATTGCCGAACTCAAAACCTTCGCCGACACCGTCCGCGGCGTCTGCGAAACACTCGAACGACCCGGCATCCTCGACGCCCGAATCCAAGAACCGGACTCGCTCCGCGCCACCGTCACCGACGTCAACTCACGCCTCGAGAGCGCCGTCATCCAACTCCATGGCGTGGAAAAACTCATCTCGCTTTTTGACCGCCGCCAACGCCTCAGCGACTCGCCCGCCGAAACCTTGCGTCTCCTCTACGCAGAATTCGGCGCCGGCCAACACATGGTTTGCTACGACGCCCTCCGCAGAAACGGACTGCTCCCGCGCCTCCAAGTCCTGCGCTCTCAAGTCGCCGATCGCCGCGACGACCCGCTCGTCAAGGAACGCCTCGCCCAAGGACTCGCCGCCCATTACCACTGGGATGAAAATGAGGCCTATCACCGCGCGGAAAAAATCCTCCGCGAACTGGAACACCGCCTCGCCGCCATCCGCCTCGTCGCCGACGCCATCGACGCGCGCATGGCTTCTTTCAACCAACTCTCACAACAACGCTACCGCTACCAAACCGAACTCCGCGGCCGACGCCCGGAAATCGTCAAAACCTACTGCGACGCCGTCAACGCCGCAAACACCGGAAACCGCCTCGGCAACCTGCGCGAATCCGCGCCTGACTTCTCACCGCTCATTCCTGAAGTCCGCTTCTTCTTCGGCGTGGAATCTCTCGCCCGAACCCGCCGCAACAAGGCACCGGCCGACCTCACCTTCGGCTCGGAATCTAACGGCCACGACGAATCCGCCGAGCACACCCTCGCCGCTCTCCGCGAGCGCCAACGCCTCGCCCTCACTCCCCAACGCGCTGCCCGACTCGTCTCGCGACTCTTGCCGGAAAAATCCACCAGCATCAACACCTCTGACTTTAGCGCTGCAAACCTTGATGAAATGCTCGATTTGTTAGCCATCGCCGCCTACGAGCACGCCGTCACCGCCGATGGAAAGCGCGTGAAATGGACCATCCGCGGCCCCGGCCAAAATTCCGGGCTCACCCCACAAAACATCCCCACCGACCCCCACGCTGGATGGAACGTCGAGCGATTTCAA
>JBILPN010000008.1:0-17295 GCA_044373865.1 Luteolibacter sp.
CGGGGCCACGAAGGAAATTTACTACTCCAACGGAGGCGAGCTCAATTTATCCACTGGCAAGGTGAGCTCCAAGGGCGGGAGAAGCCAAGCTGAAGGCGCCGCCATGAAAATGCCGGCAAATTTGCTGGAGGATTACACGCTGAAGGGCGCCAAGCCTGCCATCACCGCCGCCAACACTGGCGCGGACGATCTCACCGTCGCCCACATGCAAAATTGGCTTGAATGCCTGCGCTCACGCAAACAGCCCAACGCCCCAGTCGAGGCCGGATACCAGCACTCGATCGCGACAATCATGGCCAACGCTGCCGCGCGGACGGGCGAACGCGTCACGTTCGACGAAAACACTCAGGAAGTCATGGCCGGCGGCAAAGTGTTCCACCTCTAATCTCCGCGCCCATGACCCCAAGTTTCTCGCAACTGGGCCGACGACGCTTCCTGAAGTCCACCTCCGCGGCACTTGTCGGGACGGCGCTTGGCCAGCACGCATCGGCTGTCGGCACGCCCGCGTCGCGTCCGCTCTTCTCCGCAGTTGGCATCGCCTCCAAGCTGGCGAAGGCGGACCTGCTCAAAGCCGCAGGTGCGGAGTTTCTCACCGAAAGCGTCGGGGATTTCCTTGTCCCGGACCAAGCCGATGCGGTGTTCGAGAAGAACCTCGCCACCCTGGCCGCAGCGCCCCTGCCAATCCTGGCTTGCAATGGGTTCATCCGCCCCGCCCACCTCCGCTGTGTGGGTGCCGAGGCGAATCATGACCTCATCCTCGATTGGGCGGAAATCGCATTCCGGCGCCTCAAGCAGGCCAAGGGGAAATTCATCGTTTTCGGCAGCGGCGGCTCGCGGCAACTCCGCGATGACTGGCCGCTGGACAAGGCGAACGCACAGTTTATCTCGCTCCTTCAGCGCATGGGGCCGCTCGCGGCGAAACACGGCGTCACGGTCACGATCGAGCAATTGCAGGCCAAGGAATGCAATTACATCAACCACCTATCCGAAGGCGCGGCGCTCGTCCGCGCCGCAAATCACCCGAATATCCGACTCCTTGCCGACCTCTATCACATGGCTACCATGGGAGACACGCCCGCCGACCTCAAGGCGGCCATGGATGTGATCGCCCATCTGGAAATCGCGGAAAAAGAACATCGCACGGCGCCCGGCACTCAGGGTGACGATTTCCGGCCATTTTTCAAAGTGTTGAAAGAGGCCTCTTACACCGGAGCCATCAGCATCGAGGGCAAATGGGAAGACGCGGCGATTGCCAAGGCCTTCCAGGAAATCAACCGCCAAGCGCAGGAGGCGTAACGCTCCACTTGACTGCGGCCCCAAGCAAACCGTTGCAAGGGGCCGCGAAAAGGGTGAGTGAAAGGAAGGGACCCGCAAAGTTCCCTCAGCCTAACACACACCATGCAGTCTGCCACATTTACGGCTTTCTGCGGCCGTAGCCACGGACAACCCGCCCTTCGGAGTCAAGTTTGCCGGCGGCCCAGAGCACGCCGCGCGTCACGAGATCCAAGTAGCGCGAGTCGGAAATCGTGCTGTTGTTATGACCAATCGTAGTATTGAAAACCCTCGTGCCATGATAGTCATTCGTCCAAGTCACCACACACTCTTTGCCGTCTTGTGTGCCGGATGCGAGGACATGCGCGGTTTTGAAAACATGCAGGTTATTGTATAGCTCTTCGTTTCCAGTCGTCCAATCCTCAAGCCCCAAAGTCGCAGGATGCTTCTTGTCGGTGTATTTGATTTCAATCGGCTTCTGAGGTCCGTGACCCGTGGATTGCAATCCGAGATACTCGAACCAGAGCGTCGCAGGCTTGCCGGGTTTCTCAATCTTCTGATTGAAGCCTTCCAGGCGATAGGAGTGCATGGCGCAATGAAGATTGACACCCGGAATCCCCTTGCGATGAGGCTCCAAGATATCTTTGACGGTAGCCTCGCTGCTGATTCCAGCCGCGCACTCGTCGTGGATCACCACATCGTATCCCGCCGCATAGTCCGGATTGTTATAGATCGGCAAATCCGGCGATGTGCTGCTGTTGTCCGTGTGAATTTGATCCACGATGATGTTCGCACGCTCCTCAATCCCGACTTTGAGAATGTCTTTCTGCGTCTTGTAGTCATGGCAGCAACCGCCAGTGATGAGCAGCGCTTTGAGTGGCTGAGTCGGCGTGCCTTGGCCTGCCGCGAGGAAACTAACACCTCCCGCAAGAAGGAGCGTAAAAATCTGAGTTTTGTATTTTTTCATAGAACGAATGGGTTAACCGCCAACGGATTTAAGCGAGACGAGATACTCGATGAGAGAGGTGAAATCTTCGATGCTGAGTGAATTCCCCAAGCCGGCGGGCATCATGGATTGTGGCAAGTGCACCTCTTCCTTCACCTCGCTGCGCTTAATTTGCATCACTTGTCCGGCGATGTCTCGCACTTCGACGACACCATCCTCCTCCTTGGTCACAAAGCCCATCCGCATGCTGCCGTCGTTCATCTGGAACATCGAGGTTTGGAACCCTTGGGCAACCACCGCGTTCGGCGCGATGATCGACTCAATCAAATAATCGCGCTGGAATTTCGCACCTGCGGCACCGAGATATGGACCTTTCTGCACGGCAGAAGCCTCGACGGCATGGCAGGCGATGCAGCCCTGGGAAACATACAAACGAGCACCAACCGCCGGATCTCCTTTGTTTGCCATCGCATGCTTGGTCGCATCCTCCGGCTTCATATCGGCAACTTTCTTGCCGGCTTGACCAGTGGCTGAGGCCGCCACTTTGGCCGCTTTGGCGGCAATGATGGTTTTCTCGTTATCGCTGTGAATTCCAGCCTCGATCTGCTGGTCGAAGCCCGCGACTTTCAAATCCGCGATCGCGAGGAAAAACCCAACCTCAAGCGGGTTTTCCGCCGCCCGCTTGCGCACCTCCGCCTTGGCGGGATCCTTGGCGAGCGGGCTGCTGAGGACCGTGAGCAAGGCCTGCCAAGCAGCACGGCTCTCGGAATCAGAACCACCCTTGCCGATCTGAACCAAGCGCGCGACTTCATCACCACGCCCCGTTTCATTCACAAAATCCGCGAGATGCAACGCAACGTCGGCGTGCGCCTGCTGGTCCAGCCATGCACCGAGCACTTTCACCCGGGCAAAGGTCTGGCGGTCCAGCTTGGCTTTACGAATCGCCGCGTAGGCTTCCACCCGCTTTTCCCACGGACGGCTTTTGTCCTTAGCGACATCCATCAACAACAGCAGGGCCGTATCATCCGGCGACTCCATTGCAAGCGCGAGCATGAGGGGGTCCTGATGGCTCAACTTGAGTTGGCTCACGGGCACGCGGTTGCGTGCAAGCAACGCGATAAACTCCGTCCGCCGTGCTTCCGGGATTTTCGTGAATTGAGCCTCGATGCTTGCCCGGATGCGCGGCGTGGCCTCCCACTCCACCGGCACATAATAGGGCCCGCGGTCATCTGGGCGTGTACTCCACCAGTCTTTGAGATCCCAAGTTTTCTCTTGATGATAGAGCCGGGCAAGAGCGCCAAGAACCCCCTCAAGCAAGGCCGGATCCTCGGTCCGGCTTGCCACCGCAATCAAGCCGTCGCTCACCTGAGGCTCCGACATTTCCTGCAAGGCGCGCAGGGCGAGCTTACGCGTCGCAGGATTTTCCAATGCGGCAAGGCAGGCCGCAGAGGCTTTCAAACTCACCAAGGCCTTGACCGCCGTGTGTGGGACAATTTGAGGCTCCTCTTTGCCGCTCCCGGAAAGTGTCATATCCCACGAACCCGAAGCTTCCAAAATCGCTGGCGCAGCCTTCACCGCACCGATGCGCGCAAGCCCGTTAAGCGCTTGCAAGCGGACCCGCGGATTTGGGTCCTTGAGCGCGCTGATGAAGGGTTCCGCAGGCACGTTTCCAACCTCACTCTTCCGATCCGCCAGCGCCCGCAGCGCAAATTCACGGACACTCGCATCTGCGGCGAGCTGCACGAGCGCATTCTTGCTCCCGCTTCCATAAAGCTGCTTGAAGGTGAAAATCGCCGCAACCCGCGAGTGCAGGTGCGTTGACGCATCCTTCGCGATGGCAAACAATCCATCGGCGAAAATCTTCTTCTCGCCGCGCGCCAGAATTTCACGCTGAGCCTCCAAGCGCATCACCGCACTCTCAGAACCGATCTGTTTGACCAGCGCCGCATCCGGCATCTTCTTCAAATCCGGAAAGGGCCGCGCCTTCCAACCGGGCGGCAAAACTTGGTGAATGAGACCCACCTGCTTGCTCGCGTCATAGCTATAACCGCCATTGCGCCAGTCAGCCAAATAGATCCGGGATGAGCCATCCACATCCATGTCGATCGCGCGCGGCAGTTCATGAAAGGTGTCCTGACTGGCCTTGAAGGTCGCCTCAGACGCTTCCATGGGGTGACGGTGGACTTTGCCGGTCGTCCAGTCAGTGGTGTAAACTTGATTGCTGTATCCCTCAGGAAAACCCGGTTCATCCAAGAACAAGGCCCCGGTTCCCGAGCCTCCACCATAGTCTGCAAGCGGGGAAATAATCTCGTCCTTGAAGGCTTGGTATAGCCGCGGATACCCGTGATCTCCCATCGGCGTGAAGTGATGGAACCGGGTGTTCCAGCCCTTTCCATCGTTGGTGTTATCCCTGGAAAACAGATCCAGCGTCGGCGAAATCGCAGTGTCCACGATGTTCCGAACCATCACCGAATACGGCTCCATTTCGGAACCATCCGGACGCACCCGCACCACTCCGCCTCCCTGCAGCGTATAACGCGTTCCATCCGCCCCCTTCGCGTTGGGCATGCCGAAATCACCGACCGACACGTAGAGCCAGCCATCGATTCCCATGCGGACTCCATTCGTCGTGTGATCCGCACCACGCGGGTGCTCGATCCCCCAACCAAAGCCTTCAACCAACAGCTTTTCTTCGTCTGCCACACCGTCGCCATTGGTATCCCGATAGGCCGTCAAATACGGTGGATGAATCAGAAAGTAAGTTCCTCCCACGAAATGCCCACCCCGCGGACTTTTCACATGCGCCACGAAATCCTGAAATTTGTCTGCCTTGCCATCCCCATCAGAATCCGTCGCCCGCACGATCCGCCCGAACTTCGGGTCCTTTCCCAAAGAACCATTCGGGTCCGAGGAAACATAGATGTCGCCATTCGCCGCAGCGCTCACTGACGTGGGATATTCAAGCTCTGGCGGTGCTCCAAAAACATGGATTTGCCACCCCGCCGGCACCGCTCCCGCCACGCCCGTGGCTCCAAGCATGAAACCCACCGCACATCCTTTAATTTTGTTCTCCGTTAATTTCATTCCGTTGAGTTTTTCTAAGGTCGGCTCCGTCCTCGCGCCAACTATCATTTTATGGCCTCCAAAGCGTCCAGATCAATCTTTGGCCGATAGACTCTTGTGGTTTGACGCTCGAACGCGGTGCCCAGTTTGACCGAATCCGCAAAAAATCCTCCGTTCCTCATGAAAAAGCGCCCCTTGTCCGCGCCGCCAGCATAATCCAGCCGATACCCGCGCTGCGCGATGTCATCCCCAGTCAACTTCGCCCGCGTCAACTCATGCCACTTTCCATCGCGGTCCCTCGCCCATTGGTTGCCATAATATGCCATCCGCCCCCGATACCCGTCACGATCTTGAAAATTCTCCAAGAACGAATGAATTCCAGTCAGGTGCTTGCTGGTTTTCGGCCGCCGGAAGCTCGCGATCAACGACCACTTGCCCGTCTCTGGAATCAAAAACCACGCGGTGTAAATCGTCGATCCAAGCCCATCCGGACGCGCGCGATTCAAAAAGCTATAGGTGGTCCCGGCTTTCCACGGATATTGCAGAAAACTTTGCCCGCCGGCCCCCTCATTGCCGAACTCGCCCGCCCTCACCTCCTTGCCTTTCGCCAACATCTCCACCCGCTCCGCTTCAGGAATCGCATCGGGATCATCCGTCTGAAATGGGCTCCAAACCGAAAACAAAATCCGCCGCTCGGCTGCACCATTCACTTGCATCCCGAAGTAGCCCTCACCAAATCCATTCGCCATAAAATAGGAACCGATCGGATCCATGCCTTTCGGGACCGTCACCTCACTGTAAAAGAACTCCAAATCTTTCCCCGGCGGGACTTCATACGGGAGATGCACGGATGGACCACGGCGTCCCCAGTAAAACCGATTTCCCCCACCCTCCTTCACAAAATCCAACTGCAAACCCGCATCTTCAGACTCAACTAACATGTCTGAAACTTCACCAAAACTCGCACCCTCGCGGCGCACTCCCTGCACATCCACCCGGACGTAGGAAGCGGATTTCACTGCGACCGACCCCAAGTCAATGACTTGAAAATCAGCACCCTCCACCTCCTTTTGAAAGATCTCTCCCGCGGTTTTAACGCGGATCACCGACTCGCCTTCCGCCGATCTCATGCGCAAGCTGAGACGAAGCGTCGCCTCACGATCCGCCCGGAAAAACACCGAAAACACGCTCTTCTCGCTCTGCCACGGCCCAATCCCAGACGGGCTTACCCGGTCCGGCGCGCCCGTCGGTTCACTCGTCAAATAGGCATTTCCCGCCAAGGGAAGCTCCCAAACTTTCCGCTCTACCGCGACTGCGGCACCGCACCCCAAGCCCATGCCCAACACGACCGCACCGGCCGCAAGCCAGCAACCGATCCTCTGACCCCAACAGTTTCTCTTCATCAAAAGCATACCTAACATCCAGTCAAGCTCACCGCCCCGCCCGAACCGCGCAAGCCTTGCCAGACGGTTTGGTCCACCAACCGGTAAAGGGTTAAAACATATCCGGATGAAATACTAGGATTTCAAACACACCTTTCACGAATTCATGCCCAAGCCGCGCATGTCCGCAAAAAACCGCTCACGGCTGCTTGGATTCCTCCACCACACTCCACAACTCGCCATCCGCAAACTTCGTCCGCAGCAACTCCCCCGCCTTCAACGCACTTGCAGAACGCAGAATCTTCCCATCCGGCCCCAACGCAATGGAAAACCCACGTTGAAATGCCGACTCTGGCCCCAGCGCGCGCAACATGCCATGCAAGCGCCCTAACGCGTCCCGGCGCTTGGCGAGCGAGTCTTGGCTTGCCCGCGCAAACCGGATTCGCAGATTTTCCAAAACATCCACCCGTCGCTCTAACACAAGCGCCGGATGCTTGGCGCGGTGCCGGCCACGCGCCTCATTCACACGCCTCGCGAATCGCTCCAATTGCCCCTTCATTTCCTGCTCTAACTGGCTTCGCAGGCTGTCCAAGCGCAGCGTGGACTCGCGCACGAGACGCTCGCCATCCCGCTGCAAGACTCCACGCTTCAGCGCATCCACTTCCATCTGCGCCCGCAGCAATCGCTCGCGAGTGATCCGCGCCATGCGCCGCCGGAGTTGTTCCAGACGCCCGATGAGCTCCGCCCCATCCGCCACCGCAAGCTCCGCCGCCGCGCTCGGCGTGGGTGCCCGCAAATCCGCAACAAAGTCTGCGATGGTGAAGTCAATTTCGTGACCCACCGCGGATATCACTGGCAGCGGGCAGGCGGCGATCGCACGCGCAACCACCTCTTCATTGAAATTCCACAAATCCTCAATCGAGCCCCCGCCACGCCCCACGATCAACACATCGCATCGCGGATAACCGAAGGCTTCAGGCCGCCCCAATTTCTCGATGGCCTGGGCGATTTCTAACTCTGCGCCTCGTCCCTGGACGCGCACCGGAAACAAAACCGGCTGCACCCACGGCGCGCGCCGCGTCAGCACATTCAAGATATCCTGCAAGGCCGCGCCACTGCCAGAAGTGACAATTCCAATCACCCGCGGAAATTTCGGAATCGCCTGCTTCCTCGCGGCATCGAACAAGCCCTCCACATTCAACTTCCGCTTCAATGCCTCAAACTTGGCCTGCAAATCCCCCGCTCCCGCGCGCTCCAGCTTCTGCACGATGATCTGCAACTGACCACGCGCCTCGTAAACACTCGCCTCTGCAAACACGCGGACCTTCGCTCCGTCTTCCAAATCATCCGCACCCGCGCGCTTCCTCGCACCAAACATCGCGCACTGAATCTGCGCTCCCGCATCTTTCAACGAGAAATACCAGTGCCCACTCGCCTGCTTCTTCAAATTGGACACCTCACCTTCCACCCAGACTTCGCCAATCTGCACCTCGAGCAAATTCTTCATGCGCCGCAACAATTGCGTCACTGACAGCGCCTTCGGCTCCGCCGTTCTTTGGGTTGAAAACAAGTCCACGCCGGAATCTGCCAAACCTTCGATTTTTATCGAGCCGGAAAATTTTTGAACTCTCAACTCAGCGCCACCACCCGCAGCGGCGGCTCGTCCAGCGATTCACCGCACTTCAAACCCAACAATTTCCGATACAGCAGGCTCTCCGGTGTCAACAAAGTGATTTCCTCGCCCTCATGCACGATGACCATGCCGCCCGCCGCCGGAACCAAGAGGAAAAACCCACGCTCACCCCGCAAATCCACCTCGACGAGAGCACCCGAGTCAATCTCACTATCCGACTCGAAATCAACAAGTTGAAGATTCTCAAAAATCCTCACCGACGCCGCAAGTTCATCGACTTGGCGCGCTTGCCCCGCTGCGAGATAGGAGGCCTCCAAGCTGCGCGTGTCGTATTTCCCCTCTGCCTTGCTGCCGGGATCGGTCGCTGCCGCATGCGCCTCCTGCGCTGCCTTGGACAGTCGTTCCAACTGCGCACGGAGCTCCACACGGATTTTTTCGATCACTCGCAATTTCATCAACGCGAACCGAGCCTTGCACACGGCAAGCTCGCAAGCAATTTTCCACCCATGCGCACCATTTACACCTACAAAAACTGCAGTACCTGCCGCGACGCCCTGAAATGGCTCACCCAACACGGCATCCCACACCAAGTCCGGCCCATCCGCGAGACGCCACCTTCGCTCGCGGAACTCGAAACCGCCCTGAATTCCTACGGCGGCGACATCAAATGCCTTTTTAACCGCTCCGGCGCCGACTACCGCGAACTCGGACTGAAGGACAAATTGCCGAAAATGTCGCAAACCGAGGCACTTTCACTCCTCTCACAAAATGGAAATTTGATAAAACGCCCGTTTTTGATCGGAAATGCCAGAACTTGGGTCGGATTCCAACCCGAACTTTGGGAAAAATCCGAGATTTGACCGATTCCCGGCGGCTCCAAAATTATTTTAAATTATTTTGGGCCTACCCCCACAGTTGTCCTACCCCCTATGATTGAATGAAAGAGTCATTTGGCTCCGCAGCACTGAGATTTCTCATCATGCGACCAACCAAATGACGGCCAGTTCCCCGATGGAGCTGCATAACTCCTGTGCCGTAGCGATGATGCCTTGATGGTGGATGCAACCCAAAGCGCCTCTGACGCTGCGGCACAGGAACCTTGCCTGAATCCATGGTCCGGCTCGGGAAATCTCATCAAGCCCGCATACCAGCCGGACATTCCAAGCTGGCCAGCAGCTGATCCCACTCTCGGACCGAGGCTGCAATGGCTTGTTCCAAATTGCGATGCGCCACACTCCCCTCTGCCCCGCCCTGCTCCATCCAATCCGCCGCCGCTCGCGCAAGCCCATCGAACCCACAGGTCCGCGCCGCACCTTTCAATCGATGCAACACCGCCTGCAATTCCTGAGGGTCTGCCTGCCCAGCCGCTGCCGCCAAGGACTCTGAATCACCCGCCAATTCTGCAACGAAGCGAGCAAGAATTTCCATCACCGCCGGATTCTCTATGCCTCCAATGGCTGCAATTCGATGAACATCAATCAGGGGTTCAAAAGTCATTTATCCGCCAAGACTGATCTGACGGCGGTTGCGCTTCAAGCATAAGCTCACATCGCCCAAAACCAATCTCTCCACTCTGCCAGAACTAACACCCAAGAAGTGCAATTTTTGCACGTCCTCAGATATGATTTTCAGATTAACAGTTTGAAATCCTTTCCCCGAATAGATTTTATCGGGCATCGCAAGCACGGACAATCTGACCATTCCAGATTCAACCCAACGTGCTTGTTCCCACTCCAATTTCCTCGGAAAAAATGCATTGCCCCCGCCACAACCGCTTCACTGGACGCACCTCGTCTGGAAAAGCCGCTGCACGTCGCGCAACGCATTTCGACCGTGTCACCAATTTCCGTCAACTCCCGGGGGGGAAGCTGACGGAGAACCGGGAGTAATATCCCTAAAAACCGCAGGGAGGTACCGTTCCATCTGGATCAGGCGCTCCCTGCGGCAACTTTCTTCAAGACTCACCAGCCTCATCCAGCACCGGCAAAAATAGGCGGAGCTTGGCAATCAAGTTCTCAAACAGCAGCGGCTTGGTCATGAACTCATTCATGCCCGCCGCCATGCACTCATCCGCATCCGCCTGCCGCGCATTTGCCGTCAGGGCAACAATCGGAATCTGCCGCAACCACTCGTCTGGCTGCGCACGCAGTTCACGCGTGGTCTCAATCCCATTCTTCAAGGGCATCCAACAGTCCATCACAATCAAATCATAACGGTTCTCCCGCGCCTTCGCCAATGCCTGCACTCCGTCCGCAGCAAGATCAACCTTCAAGCCCAAACGCTCAATCATCATCCTGCCCAAAGCCGCAGAAATCGAGTCATCCTCAGCCAACAAAACCCGACCGGAGAACTTGGTCATCGCCCGCGGACTGGCCGGCTTGCGCGCAGGCTCAGGCGGCGATACCAAATCGATCGGCAGGCTCAACACAAACTCGCTGCCCTCGCCCAAGCGGCTTTGCACCTTGAGCTTCCCCTTCATCAACCGCGTCAATTCCTTGGCGATCACCAATCCCAAACCAATCCCGTTTTCAGTGGATTCACTCCGCTTGGTCGCTTGCGCAAATGGCTGGAATATCACTCGCCGGAATTCCTTGGAAAAACCAATCCCCGAGTCTTTCACCGCGAACTCAACCTGCTGCTTGCCATTCCCCGAGTCTTTTCCAGCGCTCACCTCCAACGACACAAATCCCCGATGGGTGAACTTGAGCGCATTCCCTAACAAATTGCTGAGAATCTGCCGCAACTTGACGGAATCCAAACAAACCCACCGCGGCACATCCGGCGCGACCTTCCAGATGAAATCCACTTCCTTCCCTGACGCGCGCTCACGCGTTAGAGCTCGAAGCTCATCAAGAATTTCATGCAAATCCACGTTCTCCGTCACCAACTCCATCTTGCCAGACTCGATGCGGGTGATGTCCAGGCTCTCGCCAATGATCTTAAGCATCCACTTGGCCGAACTTTCCCCCATGTCCACCAACGACTCACGCTGCGTCTGGCCCTGAGTGAATTTCAACATTTGAAATGCCGCCATGATGCCATTCAGTGGCGTCCGGATCTCATGGCTGACCGCCGCGAGAAACGAACTTTTCGCCCGGCTTTCACGCTCGGCCAACTCACGCCCCAAGCGCTGGGTCTTCTCCGCTTTGAGCAGCTTACGCTCCATCAGCTTGTATTCCGTCACGTCGATGTGCGTGCCTAACACTCTTCGCACAAGCCCATCCTGCGAGGACATGTTGAAGCCCGTGCTGCTGATCCAACGCCAGGTCCCATTCCGGTGACGCAAACGAAAGGTCACTTTATACTGACTCCCCGGCTTGATCTGACAGGCATTCCAAGCGGCCATCGCCCGCGGCAGATCATCCGGATGCATCCGCGTAAAGCACTCGTCACAGCAATCTCCAATCTCATCTCCCGCATACCCGAGCTGCTGCTTCCATTCTTCCGAAAAAAACGTCCTGCCGCGCCCCAAATCCGAGTCCCACAGGCCCACGTCACTCGCGACCAATGCCGTCGATAACCGCTCTTCGGAAATCCGAATTCTCTGCACCTGCTCCTCAATCGTCGCGCGCCGCTTCAAGCTCTCGATCAAGACTCCAACCTGCTTGCCAAATGTTCCGAAAACCTTCCCCGCAGAATTTGGAAAACCCTCGGCAAAGTCTCCTCGCTGGCTGTCATTGCAGGCAAAAATCACCGCCAGTGGCCGGCCCTGCGAATCCACAATCAATTCAGTTAGGAAATCCTCACGCAAGCCCAACCGCTCCGGCAGGACCTGACGCGGCTTTTTCGCACCTGCTGCTAACCATTCTATAACCCACTGGTTGAGCGCCTGCCACGACTCTTCCGTCACCTCATCCAAGCCCACTTGGGTGAGACATTTTGAATTCCGCTCACACTGCAAACACCACAACATGCCAACACCACACTCGAGCAAATCCATGATGGACTCACAAACCTGAAGCGCGAAATCACCCACCTTCTCAACTTGGATCGCACGCTGAATGAACTCCTGCATCGCTCCAAATCGCCGCTCTTCCTGATCCAAGCGGTGACTCAAGGCTAAGACTTGCTGCTGCAAATGCACCGCACGCGCCAACTGCTCGTGCAGCATCGCATTTTCCGCTCGCAAGCTTTCATCCGCAGACTCGCCGAGGCTTGTCCCTAGCGGAAGCTTGGCGTCAGGCGCTCGCTCGTATTTTGAAAATCCTGGCATCGTTAGGAATCTGAATCGCGCCGATACATGACATACAAGGCGCTGGTGTAGTTGTGATATTCATTCCGACCAAGCAATCTGGCAAACTCACCAAAGCCATACATGCCCAACCAAGCGGGAACTTCTGCCCCATCTAAAAATGGTGCCTGCATCCGGGAAATGAGCTCCTCTTTCAAAATCCGATCCAACATGTGACGCCCGCGCGCCAAGCAGTCCGCGTGGAAAACCGCCACCGGCCGCCGCTCGCCACCCACACTCGCAATCTTGGCGGTCATCCGATCCAAATCCTCAAAAATCCGCTCCTCATCTCGCACCGTCAACCACAGCGGAGTCCCCTCCGCAATCGTCGTCGCATAGTCCAAAGTCCCATCGCCGCTGCGGCTCGTCACCACACGCAGAATATGCGGATTGCCGTAATCTTCCGCCTCCTCATCGCTCAAGCGCTCGGCCAGCGCACCAATCGGAATGGTCTGCCCGCAATCCGCATCCGCAGTCAGCCCCAAGCGCGCGGTGTATTCTTCCCACGCCGGCTTCCCATTGAGCTCGATGATCTGGTTGCCTGCCGCCTTGGTCACCCACAGCGGTTCGCCCACTGCCATAAACCCATGGCTTGCCCCGGTCACCACTTCCAAACTCGGATCGGCAAAGCCCACCAACCACGCGGAATGCTCATACGCACGGTCTCCAAAAATTTGATAACTCGTCACCCCACGCATGTTGTCTGACGAAGTGGCCCCAAAAATCGTCACTTCTGGCCCCAAAACCTCCTCCAAGGCCTGAATGCAAAGGTCGTTCGCAATATCAATTCCGGACGCCATGAAGTAAACCATCGTCACCCCCGGCAAACTCCGTTTGATCTCGATCGCCAACTCGCGCGCCTTCTCACGACTGTTTTCGCCAGAAATCCCATCCACATGCGCCGCCGTCACTTCACTCCCCTTGACTGCCATGATCGCGACATCCCGCAGGGTCTCACTCACCCCTTCCCGCCCAATCACACCGCAACATGATGCACCAACAATCTTCGCGCGAGGTGCCAAGCGCTGCGCCTCGGCTCCCAAATCCGCAAAATTATGACCAATCCCAGAATGAATGATCACCAAATCACAGTCCAACTCGGGCGATCCCCCGGCAATTTCAAAACATTCCGCAATCGCACGGCGGGAATTGATCACTCGGGCACTTGCAGACAGAAATTGTAACATGGTTTTTGGGGGTGGATTGATGCTGGAAACTCCTCCGCAGATCACTGATTTTTCGAAAAATCAATCATTCAATGCCGAATTCAGGCGAGGGGGCGGGGGGAATGCTTGAGAACTAGTGAAATTCTTCCTGTCGTCAAGAAATCGAGCTCGCTAAAACGTGCAAATTTTGCACGTTTTAGACCTAATCCTCATTTCTTCGCGAGGTTCTTCTTGAACAAATCCCGCCTAAGCATTTAACTTACACGCAGTCAGCAACAAGCCCATTTGTAAAGTTTACTGCTCCCCCGCTCGCCAACCCCCAGCACACCATGCAAGCCCCCATTTCACGAGAAATCGGCATGAAACCGCTACCCACCATCTTGGTGCTTGAGGATGACCGCACGAGCTCAGACTTGCTCTGCCAGGTCTTGCGAGAAAACGGCCTAAACCCACTCGCCGCCTACAACGCGGCAGATGCTGCTGCATTCCTAAGGAGCCCGACGCAACTCTCGGCGGCGATGATCGACCTTTCTCTGCCAGATGGCGACGGCCTCGATGTCCTGCGCGACGCCCGCCAGCTCCACCCGGAGCTCCCCTGCTACGTCCTAACCGTCTCAGAATCCGTCGGTCAAGTCGTCGGCGCGATGAAGGCGGGTGCCACGGATTACATGGTGAAACCCTTCGAACCGCTGACCCTGCTTGCGACCTTGAAGCAGGCGATCCTTGTTTATGAAGCGCGACTCCCACGCCAGTCTCCCGAGCAAATTTTAGCGCTCAGCATGCGTTCTTGGGAATCCCCCAAAATGCGAGTCGCGGTAAAAGCGGCGCTCAAGGCCGCCGCCAGCCCTTCTCCCGTCCTCATCTCTGGTATGCCGTTCACCGGAAAAATATCCATCGCCAGACTGATCCACGAGGCCTCCGGACAAACATCTCCCCTGCGCTGCCTCGACGCCGCACGCCTGAAACCAGAACAAATGGCCACCGAACTTTTCGGTTTACCCAAGGGCCTGCTCAATCAAATTGGCCCCTCAAGCGTGTTCATCCAAAACATCGATGCGCTGAGCCCGGAAATTCAGATGGATTTGATGAATTGGCTCAACTCCCACGGCATCGATAAGTCATCTTCTTGCCGCCTCATCACCTCCACCACCGTCACCCGCGCTGCCGCGCTCTCGAAGGGCTTCCACGAAGGGCTTTGGTATGCCTTGAGCGTCTATCATGTGAAAGTCCCCCGCCTTGTGGACCGCCCGGAGGACTTGCTCCAAATCTGCGAGGACATCGTCACCCGCACCTGCATCGCAAAAAAAATCCGCCGCCCAAGCTTCACTCGCAAGGCCGTCGAGCTCATCACCGACCACTCATGGCCGGGAAATCTCAGTGAACTCGAAAGTGTCATGGAGCGCGCGATTTCCAACACCATCGACGGCCTCATTGGTCCCGGCGACTTGCCACACCTCCTGCCAATTCAAGCGGAGGCACCGGCTGGCGAGGCCAGCGAAGTCGCCGTCGGCGCCACCAGCATCGACGAAATTGCCAAAGTCCACCTCCTCGCCGCACTGCAAGCTTGCGGAGGAAATCGGCGCCGCGCTGCAAACCGACTGAACATCAGCACACGCACGGTTTATAACATGATCCGGCGCTACGGCATTGATGGGAAGAAAAAGAAGACCAAGCCCAGCGCCCCCAAGACGAACCCGTGAGCTCAGTCGCATTTTTTCACTCCGGCAGCGCTTCACTCCGCCGTTGGCGTTTCTCCAAAAGCGCCGTTTCGCGATATCCCGCAGCCTTGGCGATCTGAATGGCACGGGCAAAATCCCGCCCCAACTCGCCCGGGGCATGCGCATCAGAAGAAATCACCAAACCCACCCCGGCCGAGCACGCCAGCTCCAAAAACCGCGGTGCCGGATAGACTTCGCCGCAGGGTTTGTGCAAGCCCGCCGTATTGATCTCAATCAATGCCCCCGCCGCCGCAATCGCATCAATCGCCGGTTCATAATACCGGTCCAAATCTCCTGCCGGAACATGCGCAAATTTTTTCACCAAGTCCGGATGCCCAAGAATATCGAACAATCCGCTATCTGCCATGCTCGCATAGGTTTTCCAATAATGCGTCCAAACCGCGTCCACATCGCTCTCCGCCCAACGCCCAAGCCACTTGGGATTGTCAAAATCCCAGTCGCCCAAGTAATGCACCGACCCGATCAAGTAATCCCAATCATGGCGGCTCGCCAACTCGTGAATCCACCGCTCGCAGCCCGCCAACCAATCGCACTCCAAACCCGCGCGCACCGGGATCCTCCCCGCGGCATGCGCTCGCGCACGCTCAATCCACCGCAGATAGGCCGGAAAATCCGCATCCAACATCCGCCAATCATCAAATGGCTCCGGCACCTGCGGCGCATGGTCAGAAATTCCATACTCGCTCAAGCCCGCGGCGATGGCTCGGTCCACAAAGGCTTCCGGCTCGCCGACGGCATGGCGGCAAAGCGGTGTATGAGAATGGTAATCAGCAGGCACTTGGTGAAATTCCGATTGAATCAGGTATTGAACGCTTGAGAAAAGCCATACTAGAGTCTCTGCAAGCTGCAAGCACCAGACTTCCATGTCAGATTTTTCCTCAGAACCTACGGCAGGCAATGCCATCACTCATTATCTGCTCGAACAACTCCGGCGGCACCCGAAACGCGTCGTTTTTACCGAAGGTGAGGACATCCGGGTCATTCGCGCTGCCGCACGCCTCGTCGCAGCCGAGGCGGTCGCTCCCATCCTCCTCGGAAATCGCGAAAAAATCCGCGCCATCGCCGCAGAGCACTCGGTCTCGCTGAAATTCGTCCACATCATCGACCCTCCACACGCCTCGGATTTCAAACTTTTCTGCCAACGCGTGGAAAACATGGCGCGCTACCGCACCATGCAGATCGGAGATCCCGCAGAATTGGTCGCGCGGCCCCATTATTTCGGCGCTCTCATGGTCCAATACGGCCAAGCCGACGCCATCGTCGGTGGCAATCAAGCCCTCCCCGCCGCCTACTTCCGCGCTCTGCTTCACACGATCAAACCGCTTCCCAGCGTCCCAAAAATTTTTGGCGTCACACTCCTCACCGGTTCCCACCTCCAACACATGGGCGGCAGCGGGATTCTATTCTTGGCCGATTGCGGGCTAAACCCGAATCCAGACGTGCAGGAACTGGCGGCCATCGCTTTGGAAACCGGCCGCCTCGCCCACCATTTCCTCGGCCGCAAAGCCTTCGTCGCCATGCTCAGCCACTCGACCAAGGGCTCCGCAAAAACTCCGGACGCACTCCGCATGGCCGCCGCAACCTCGCTCGCGCGCGAACACGCACTCCAGGAGTTTCTCGACATCAGCATCGAGGGCGAAATCCAAGCCGACGTGGCCCTGGACCCTGCCGCAGCCGAAACCAAAATGCCCGCCGCAGAAGCACGCCCGACCGCAGATGTCCTGGTCTTCCCGAACTTGGACGCCGCACACATCTCACTCAAACTCCTCCAACACGTCGGCGGCGCACAAAACTACGGCCAACTCATCCTCGGACTCTCGCGCCCCGCCGCTCAAGTCCCGCGCACCGCCAGCGTCGAAACGA
>JBILPN010000297.1:0-5170 GCA_044373865.1 Luteolibacter sp.
GAAGTAAATTTCCCCGCCGCCCCAGTCCTTGCGTTGGATGTTGACCATGTCCCAGTGGACTTGCGAGCGGTTGCCATTGTCCGCTTCCTCGTAGGCTTGGCCGGGTGTGAAGTGGAAGGAACCGGCAATTTTTTCGTCGAACAAAATGTCGCGCATCGGCTCGCGGATCGAGGGGTGGAAGGCGATGGCAAACTCGCCGATGTAGCGAGCGCCCTCGTCGCTATCGAGGATTTTGTTGAGGGCCGCGGTTTTAGAGCCCGCTTCTGCTTTGATGATTTTGCCCTTGGAGAACTCCAGGCGGATCGAGTCAAAGGGGATGCCTTGATAGATGGTGGGTGCGTTGTAAGAGATGTGTCCTTCCACCGAGTCGCGGACGGGAGCCGTGAAAACCTCGCCATCGGGGATGTTGTAGTTGCCGCCGCAGACGATGGAGTTGATGCCTTTGATGGAGAAACGGAGTTGAGTGCCGGGGCCGATGATTTCGACGTTTTCGGTTTTATCCATGAGTTTTTTGAGGGCGTTCATGGAAGGAACGAGCGCTTTGTAGTCGAGCAGGCAGACGTCAAAATAAAATTGTTCGAAGGCCTCCGTGCTCATGCCGGCTTGTTGGGCCATGGATGGGCTTGGCCAGCGGAGGACGCACCACTTGGTGCGCTTGACGCGGTGGTCCAGGACTGGGCGCATGTGCTTCATGGCGAGGCGCATGCGATCGGCGGGGACATCGGAATTTTCCGCGATGTTCGAGCCGCCGCGGATGGCGATGTAGGCGTCCATGTCCTGCATTTCCGCCAGCAAGTGCTTGGCGATGATTTCGTATTGGCGGTCTTCCGCGCCTTTCATCAACTCGCGAGTGAGGCGGCTTTGGTGGATTTTGATGAAGGGGAGTGCGCCCTTGGCACGCACTTCGCGGATGAGCGCGAGGCCGATGGAGTCCGGGACTTCGTGGAGGTCGATGAGGACTTTTTCGCCTTTTTTCAGCGAGGTCGAGTAGCGGACCAATTGTCGGGCAAGGGCGTCGATGCGTGCGTCGTGCATGAGGCAAGGGGTAGGGAGAGGCGCGGCGATTTCCAAGCGCCAAAGTGGGTGCGGCGCAAGGAATGTGCGGTGCTTCGCTGTGGGGGGAGAGCGAATTTAGCGCGAGTTTCCTGCAAGAAGGGGAGGGTGATGCGGGAGGTTTTTGAAGAACGGGCTTGGCAGCGGGCGGGCCATCCATCAAGTCAAGGGCATGGTGCTCGGCGTTCTTGGTTCTGGATCTGGTTCAAACATGCAGGCGATTCTCGACGCGATCGAGGGAGGCAGCTTGGATGCGCGGATTGGCTTGGTGCTTTCTGACCGTCCAGACGCCTTGATTCTTGAGCGCGCGCGGCGGCATGGAATCGAAGTGGGAGTGATTGATTGTGAGGGGTTTAAGACGAAATTTCCAATTGATGCGCAGCGTGAGACGGCACGGCGGCTGAAAGATGCGGGGGTTGAGTTGGTGTGTCTGGCGGGATTTCTGCGTCTGGTGAAGCGTCCCTTGTTGGAGGTATTTCCCGAGCGGATTTTGAACATTCACCCGTCCTTGTTGCCCGCGTTTCCGGGCTTGGAGTCGTGGAAGCAGGCCTTGGAGGCCGGGGCGTCCGAGGCTGGATGCACCGTGCATTTCGTGGACGAGGGGATGGACACGGGTCCGATCATCTTGCAAGAGGCCGTGCCAATTTTGCCTGACGACACGGCGGCGGCGCTGCATGCGCGGATCCAAGTGCTTGAGCACCGGCTCTACCCGGAGGCGATCCGCAAGGTGGCTCGCGGGATCGTCCAGGCGTGAGAGCTTGGCGGGCTAGGGTCTAGGCCAGCAGGTGGGCACCTTGCGCCGGACGCGAGGCAAAAAGCTGGGCTTTGATGCCCGTGACCTTTTCGTATTCCGCGGCGAGCGTTGCGGCGATTTCCGAGGCTTTGCGAGATTCGCACAGCGTGACGGTGGAGCCGCCAAATCCGCCGCCCGTCATGCGTGCGCCGATGACGCCACCGTTGCGGCCGATCTTGCGGGCGATGTCCACCATCAGATCGAGCTCCGTGCAAGACACCTCGAAGTCATCGCGCAGCGAGTCGTGACTGGCGGCCATCAGCGGGCCCAGCGTCTCGAAATCGTTGCGTGCAAGGGCGGCAGCGGCGGCGATGGTGCGTGAAATTTCTCCGACCACGTGACGTGCGCGGCGGTTGATCGGCTCCCCGAGGTTTTCCCAGTTTGCTTGGACATCTGCCGAGTTCACGTCGCGCCACGAAGCCTTGCCGAGGATTTTTAGGCCGTCTTCCGTGTGCTTGCGGCGTGCTGCGTAGCCGCCGTCTGACAGTTCGTGATGCACCATCGTGTTGGCGATGATCACGGTGAGGTCAGGGTTTTCGAAAGGCACCAATTCCGGTTCACCGGTTTGGCAGTCGATGAGGACCAGCCGGTTGGCTTTTCCGAAAGCGGAGGCGAATTGGTCCATGATTCCGCAAGGGACCTGTGCGAAATCGTGTTCCGCTTTTTGGCAGAGCAGGGCTTTTTCCCGAGTTTCTAGGACGGTGTCGAGGAGGCCTTCCAGAAAGGTGGCGGTGGCGCACTCGAGCGCGGCAGACGATGACAGGCCGGCACCGCCCGGGACGGATGAGAGAATATAGGCGTCGAAGCCGGGAATCTGGTGACCGCGGTCTTGGAAACCGCGGATGACGCCGCGGAGGTAGTTTGCCCATTTCGGTTCGCCAAGCTCTTGGGTTTTGGTGAGGTCGAGCGTCACGACTTCCTCGCTGATCGCGCTGGAGAGCCGGGCGGAAGAGCTGCCATTGGCGCAACCGGCGATGACGATGTAACGGTCGATTGCAAAGGGCATGACAAAGCCGTCACAGTAGTCGATGTGTTCGCCGATGAGATTGACGCGGCCGGGGGCGGCGGCGGTGATGGTGGCTTCCGCGTTGAATTTTGCCATGAGTCCGGCGGCGGCGTCGGAGGCGAGATCGGCGAGGTCAGGATTGGGTTGAAGCATGGTGGTGAGCTTAGCTGAGTTCGGGTTGGGAGGATTGGTCGAGGCGTCTGCGGTAGCTTTCGACCGCTTGAGTCCAGACGTTATGGATGCTTTCAGAGGGGCGCAGCCAGACGGCGCGGTGCATCATGAGCATGGCGGGCGCGAGGTAAAGCAGTTCCGAAAGTTCGTCCTTCGAGAGTCCGGCCGGGCCTTCGGTGAGGCAGCGTTCGGCGAGAGCCTCCTCGCTTTCCCGGAGTTCCGAAACCTCAAGAATCGACACGTGGACGCTGTTTACGTAAGGATCGACGACAGCGGCGATGACCCCGCGGCGGGCGTCTTGGGTCGCGTCTAGAGCGGGATCCACGGCAGCGGTTGCGGCGTCCGCGAGTTGGATGACTGCGGGCGGGGTGATTTCCTCGGGGGTTGCGAGGATTTTGTGGCGGAGCAGAGCGCGGCCGTAGCGGGCGCGGCTGGTGATCACTGAAACCGGAGCTGAGAGGATGAGGCCGAGGAGGATGGGGGACATCCAAGCGGTGAAAGTGGGGCTAATTTTCCAAGCGAGCGCCGTCCATGCGATGCCGAGGAGCGTTTGCGGAGCATGGATTCTGAAGGCGTCGCGCCAGGCTGTGCCGTCAGTCTCGCGGTTCTGATTTCCCCAGCCGACCGTGCGGCCGAGGATGATGCTGAGGACCATCATGCTGTGAGCAAGCATGATGCAGGGTGCGAGCAGCATGGAAATGAGCGACTCCAAAAGAGTGCCGGAGACCAAGGGGACGATGCCGCCGAAGGAGCGGCGGATGCTTGGAGTGAGTGCCGCGCCAGTGACCGCCAGGATTTTAGGAAGGAAGAGCAGCGAGAAAATCGCGCCGGTGAGGATGATGCTTTGTTCCACGCCAGAGATCCCGAACAAGCGTGCGGCGCAATTTTCGAATGGCAGGTGGCTGAGCGCGCTGAGGTAGCGATCCCAAGCGATCCAGGTGCCGAGCAGGAGGAAGAGGAACCAAAGCGGGCTGCCGAGGTAGGCCATGATTCCCATGAAAAGATGCATGCGGACTGAAAACGGGAGTTTGCGCGCAAAGATGAGCCACAGGTGTTGAAGATTTCCTTGGCACCAGCGGCGGTCGCGGATCAGGTGGTCCACCAGCGTGGGCGGTGCTTCCTCGTAGGTGCCCTCGATGTCCCAAGCCAGCCAGACCTCCCAACCTTGGGTGACCATGAGAGCGGCTTCGACGAAGTCATGGCTGAGGATGCGGCCGCCGAATGGCTCGCGCCCGGGAAGAGCGGGGAGTTCGCAAAACTCAGAAAAGGGTTTGAGGCGGATGAGTGCATTGTGTCCCCAGTAGCTGCCGCCGCCGAGTTGCCAAAAATTGAGGCCGCGGATGAAAAGCGGGCCGTAGAGGCGCATGGCGAACTGCTGGAGGCGGGTAAAAACCGATGCGCCGCGAATCAATTTTGGCGGGGTTTGCAGAATCCCCAGGCGTGGGTAGGCCTCCATGATCCGCGTCATCTTCACGATGTCCGCGCCATCCATCAGGCTGTCCGCGTCCAGCACGAGCATGGCTTCATAGCCACCACCCCAAGTGCGGACGAAGTCGCCAATGTTTCCCGCCTTGCGGTTTTCGTTGGTTTTCCGGCGGCGGTAGTAGATGCGGCCAAAGCCACCGAGGCGGCGGCAAAGATTGGTCCATGAGGTCTCCTCCATCACCCAGAGATCGAGGTCGCGGGTGTCGCTGAGGATAAAAAAGTCGAAGGATTCGAGGTGGCCGCTGGCTTCGATTGAGCGATAGATCGCCTCGATGCGTGCGCAGACTTTCACGCTGTCCTCGTTGTAAACGGGGATGACCACGGCATGGCGCTTCAGGAGCGGGCCGGATTTGCCTTCAGCGAGTTTGCTGATTCGGACTGCGCGTTTGCGGCCGAGCAGCATGTCGATGGCTCCAAAAAGTGCGTGGAATGAACCGAGCACGAGCAGCCCGTTGAGCACGGCGAAAATTGCAAGCAGCGGGAAATGCGCCTTTTGAAATCCCATCAGCCAGAAAATGTCCGCCAGCCAAAGAACCGCCACGACATTGGCGATGACGACGCTGCCGAAAAACAGCGATCTGCGGAAAATCGAGCGAGGACGGCTGAAAAAAGGAGCCGTGGCGTCGGATGGTGAGAGGGCGGGATTTTCCATTAGAACAACG
>JBILPN010000299.1:0-5054 GCA_044373865.1 Luteolibacter sp.
CCGGGAAATTCCGGCGGCGGGTGGTGCCGCCTTGGGCGTGACCCTCGCCACCGAGGGCAAGCGATTGGTGATCCAGGAGGTGAACGGAAAAAGCGGGGCGGAGGAGGCCGGTCTGCAAAAGGGCGACGTGATCGTGACGCTTGAAGGAACGAAGGTCAGCAAGGTCGATGAGATCGCAGAAATTTTGAAGGACCGAAAAGCGGGCACGTTGGTGAAATTGACCTTGCTGCGGGAACGGAAGGAGCTCGCTGCGGAGGTGCGCCTATCCGCTCGCAAGGAGCTTTTTCAAGACCCGATGGACCGCAACGACCAGATGAGCGGCGACTTTTCCCCCCGCCGCAGTGGATTCCCAAGAGTGTTGCAGCACGATATTTTGGGCAGCCGCAAGGTGATTGGCGGGCCGCTGCTCGATTTGGACGGGCGCTGCGTGGGCATGAACATCGCGCGGGCGAACCGAGCGGAGAGCTTTGCCATTCCCGTCGAGGATCTCAAGGCACTGGCCGAGCGGCTCATGCAGACTGGAGAAAACTGAACGCGCGGAGCGGATAGATCAGGCGTTCTTCGCCCGGTGGTTCTTGAAGATCGCCAGCGTCCGTTCGCGTTCCGTTTTGTGATCGACGCAGGGCAGGGGATAGCCCGGGGCGAGCGGTCGGCCGTCTTTCGGCGGCTCGACGAGGCGCGATGGATGGGTGGCGGCAAGTTCCGGGACCCAGCGCTTGATATAGCGACCCTCTGGATCGTAGCGGGCCGTTTGCGACCATGGATTCTGAATCCGAAAATACGGGGCTGCGTCGGCGCCCGTGCCGGCAGACCACTGCCAACCACCGTTATTTGAGGCGATTTCCCCATCCACGAGATTTTGCATGAACCAGGATTCCCCGAGTTTCCAGTCGATGTGGAGGTCTTTGGTGAGGAACATGGCGGTGATCATGCGGACCCGGTTGTGCATGAATCCGGTGGCAAGCAACTCACGCATGCCAGCGTCCACGATGGGGAAACCGGTCATTCCTTGCTTCCACGCTTCGAACAGGGCGCCGGGCTCGTCCCAAGGCAGCCCGCGCCAGTCGGAATTGAATTCCTCGTCCAGAACTCTCGGGAAATGGTGGAGAATGGAGAAATAAAACTCACGCCAAGCGAGTTCCTTGATGAAGATGTCGATGCCAATTTTTCCAGCGGCGTCGGTGTTTTCCCGCGCTTTCAGGGTTTCCGCGTAAACGGTGCGGATCGAGATCAGGCCGTGACGGAGGTCTTGGGAGATGCGAGACGTGCCATCGAGTGCCGGAAAATCCCGTTTGGCGGCGTAGGCTTGGATTTTTCCCGCGATGGCGGACTTCAGGCGCTCACGGGCCGCGCGCTCGCCAGCTTCAGGCAGCACGGCCGTCGGCGCAGGCAGGCCCCAAACCGCAGGAGTGGGAAGCGCGAGCGAAGAAATTTCTGCGGGAGTGCTGATTTTGGTCGGCTTGCCAAGGGGGCTGGGTTTGGGGAGCGCCAGCCAATTCCGGCTAAAAGGCGTGTAAACCCGGTAAGCTTGGGCGCTTTGGGTCAGCACCTCCGTCGGTCCATGCAGCGCGTGATCGGCATGCGAGTGACATTCCACGCCGAGTTCCGCACACAGGGAATGGACCGCCAGCTCGACAGATTTCCCAAAAGGATCGGGATCTTGGTTGAAATGAACGGCGACGGCACCGGTTTCCAAGATCAATTTCCGGAGCTCATCGACTGCGCGTCCGCGCCGGATGATCAAACGGCCACCGAGCGCCTCAAGATTTTTCGCGAGTGACTCCAGAGCGCCACAGAGAAACTGCTGGCGATTTGGGCCGGTCCACAAGTGCGGACCGACCCAATCGCCCAGGATATAGACGGGAATCAGGGGGATTCCCAAATTCGCCGCGGCCCGAAGGGCAGAATGATCTGCGATTCTGAGATCACGGCGAAACCAATGAATGACTGATGCTTTCCTGTCCGGCATTCACTGACATTGTCTAGCGAATGACATTGTGCAACATTGGATCGCAGCAGCCATGGCACGATTAGGAATCTGCGAGGATTTTTTCGCCCTTCTTGATCGTGGATGCGGATAGTTTGCCATCCGCACCGCGTTTTGCGCCTTCAATGACGGCTTTCAGAGCCTCTAGCGCTTGTTCGGCAGCTGCGAGGGACTTCTTACCGCCACCGAACTTCTTGTCAGGATAGTATTTGGTGAAGGTAGTTCCGGCCCGGCTTATGCATAAGCGCCAGCCTTCAAATGCTGCGCTTTCGTAAGTGAATCGAGTTAGGTTACGTTTGGATTTCATAGTTTTGATGGTGGATTGCGGGGGAAGTATGAATGCATCCCTGCTAGGAATCTAGCGAAATATTCAAAAATAGTGCCGAAATGGTAAATCAATTCGAAAAATCACTGAAAAAAATGCTTTGCAAGGCGGCCGGACCGCCCTTTATTCACGCCCCCGCGAGCAAATTCACATCGCCGTAGGTCCTCATGAGATGCCTCTTTTAGAAGCATCTCCGCTCGCGAGAGGGTAACCCGGCAACCAGCAAACCACATGTCAGCAGTAAAATTAGCTCGTTTTGAGCTTCCAAATCGCCTCGTTCGCAACGAGGAAACCGCCACCGACACCTACGCCCAGTTCAGCGCCGAGCCATTCGAGCGCGGATACGGGCATACGATCGGCAACTCGCTCCGCCGCGTCCTCCTCTCATCGTTGGAGGGTGCATCCATCACTTCCGTCCGCATTGCGGGTGTGCAACACGAATTCTCCAGCCTTCCCGGCGTGGTGGAAGATGTCACAGACATCGTGTTGAACCTGAAGAAGGTGAAATTCAGTCACAACGACAAGGACCCCCGCATTCTGACGATCAAGTTGGAAAAAGAAGGTGTCGTGACCGCCGGTGACATCCTCCCGGATCACATCTACGACGTGGTGAACAAGGATCAAGTCATCTGCACCCTTGATAAAAAGGTGAAATTTGACTGTGAGTTCGAAGTTCGCGTTGGCCGTGGTTTCTCCACCGGGGATGAAAACAAGCGCAAAGACCAACCGATCGGCGTCATCGCCATTGATTCGATCTTCTCGCCAGTCACCCGGGTGAAATACTCGGTGGAAACAACGCGGGTTGGTCAGATGACCGATTTCGACAAGTTGATTCTCGATATCTGGACTGACGGCCGCATCACGCCACAGGACGCCTTGCTCCAAGCCTCGGCGATTCTCCGTCACCACCTCGACGTCTTCGTCAACTATGATGAAAACGCCGTGGACTTCGAAGAAGCGCCCGCAGAGTCCAGCGAAGAAAACGCCGCTCTGAAGAAACTTTTGAACATGTCGGTCAACGAAATCGAGCTTTCGGTTCGTGCGGCCAACTGCCTCAACAACGCGAACATCACTTCGGTGGGTCAACTCGCGATGAAATCCGAGGCGGAGATGCTCAAGTATCGCAATTTCGGCAAGAAGTCACTCAACGAAATCAAGGACAAGCTCGTCGAGCTCGGCCTTGGCCTAGGAATGTCCTTCGAGTCGTCCTTGCTTTCCGGCCCTGCAGCCGCATCCCGTGGCCCACGCCTCGGTGCAGACGACGAAGCACCAGTCGGCCTTGCCGATCTGATTGCGCAAAATCTTGACGACTAAATTTTAAATCTAAAAACGGAAGCAACCGATGAGACATCGCAGCAAAACAGTTAAACTCAAACGCAACGCCTCACAACGTCGGGCCCTGCTTGCCAACTTGGCATGCAACCTGATCGAACACGGCCGCATCAAGACCACTTTTGGAAAGGCCAAGGCGCTTCGTCCAGTCGCGGAAAAGTTGATCACCCTCGCCAAGCGCGACGATCTTCACTCCCGCCGCCTCGCGATCGCTTTCCTGCGCCAGAAGGAAACCGTCCAAAAACTTTTCTCCGAAACAGCTCCTGCTTCGAAGGACCGTCAAGGCGGCTACTGCCGGATCACCAAGCTTGGCGCTCGGATGAGCGATTCCGCACCGATGGCAATCATCGAGTGGGTCGATCAACCGGTATCGGCAGAGGCTCCCGTCGAGGAAGCTCCCGCCGCAGCCACGGCTGAGTGATTTCAGACGATTCAAAATTCAAAGAAGGCCGCCTGCGCTCCAAGTGCAGGCGGCTTTTTTTTGGGAATCGAAAATTCCTTTGGGGAAATTTCGATAATTTCTCGCGGCGGCTTGCTGGGCTCGCTACATCCCTGCCATGAACGATTCGATCGTCGCGCTGACTGCGCAGATTCAAACTTTTGTCGATGCACGGGATTGGCGGCAATTTCACAATGCCAAGGACCTTTCGGTCGCCATCGCCGCCGAGGCTGGCGAGCTGATGCAGCATTTTGTCTGGCAGCAAGAATCGCAAATCGCAGAACGGGTGGACAAGCGCCGCGATGAAATCGCCTCTGAAATTGCCGATGTGGGGATTCTTCTGTTTGAGCTGGCCGACAATCTTGGCTTCAAGCTGGGCGATGTGATGGCGGCGAAAATCGCGAACAACGAGATCCGCTATCCAGTTGAAAAGTCGCGTGGCAACAACCTTAAATATTCAGAACTGTGAGTGACGAAGAAGCCCCACGGCCACCACGCCGCAAGCGTTACAGCGGAAAAAATCCACGGCGTTTCGAGGATAAATACAAGGAGCACGCGCCTGAGCGGTATGCGGAAACAGTCGCCAAGGTGATTGCGTCCGGCAAGACTCCGGCGGGGACGCATCTTCCAATTTTAGTTGATGAATGCTTGCAGGCATTGGGGCTTGAGGCGGGAATGACCGGGGTGGACGCCACGCTCGGGTATGGCGGGCATGCCTTGAAGATTCTTGAGAAAGTCGCTCCAGCGGGGAAGTTGATCGGCCTGGATGTGGATCCGATTGAGTTGCCCAAGGCAGAAGCCCGGGTACGACAGGCCGGCTACGACGCGGATTGTTTCGTGGCGCTTCGCTCGAATTATGCGGGCATTGCCAAGGCGCTCGCCGCCTGTGGGGAGGATGCGGTGGACTTCATTTTTGCGGACCTCGGCTGCTCCTCGATGCAGTTCGACGACCCGGCGCGCGGTTTCAGTTT
>JBILPN010000300.1:0-5053 GCA_044373865.1 Luteolibacter sp.
GCCGCGCGACCTCGATCAAGTGACTTGGTATGGCCGCGGTCCTCATGAAAACCACTGGGACCGCCAGACATCAGCCCCATTCGGACGCTACGAATCAAAGGTCAGCGAGTGGGTAACACCCTACGTGAGACCGCAGGAAAATGCCAACCGCTGCGGCATCCGCTGGTTTTCACTCACCGACCCACAAGGCACAGGACTGCGCGTGAACGCTCCTGCCGGCAAGCCGCTTTCAATCAGCGCATGGCCCTACTCCATGGCGGACCTCGCAACTTCCACCCACGACTCGAAATTGCCCGAACGCGATTTCATCACCGTGAATCTCGACCACCTGCAAATGGGCGTGGGTGGCGACAATTCGTGGGGCCTGCCCGTGCTCGACGCCTATCGAATCAAAGCGGATCAGACCTTCCAATGGAGCTTCAGCCTCGGAGCCCCGGAGCAGCCCGACTGATTCACCAAGCCGGCAGCATTCGATCCAAGGCAAGGCACATCGCGGGATCCGGCGCGGCGCTTGGTGCCATGACGCCCAGAAACTCACCGGGGCGACCGGGCAGCCAAACGCTTGAGCCCGCTGCCCTTCGAGACAAATTTCCCGTTTCGTGTGGCCCGGCACGCAACCTGAATTCTTGCTGTGAACAATTTTGACAAATGCCACGCCTTCCTTAACCTCCGCCCCACCACGAATGGCCGTGCATGCTCGGACATCGACGTTTTCACAGAACTCCGCAAATGAATACACTCCGCACCTTCACCACCGGCTCCGGCGCAACTGGCAGTTTCCACTCTCTCCCCGCTCTTGCCGAGCAAGGATTCCCCCAAATTTCCCGCCTTCCTGTCTCCATCCGCATCGTGCTGGAATCAGTGCTCCGTGGGGTCGATGGTCGTAAAGTCACGGAAACCGACGTGAAAAACCTCGCAAACTACAACGCGAAGTCACCCGGCGACTACGAAATCCCGTTCACCGTCGCACGCATCATCCTCCAAGACTTCACCGGCGTGCCGCTGCTTGTCGATCTCGCCGCCATGCGTGATGCCGCGATGAAGCGTGGCGCATCTCCAGAGAAAATCGAGCCGCTCGTCCCCGTCGATCTGGTCGTCGATCACTCGGTGCAAGTCGATTTCGCCGGTTCCCAGCTCTCGCTGGACCGCAACATGGCCATCGAATTCATCCGCAACCGCGAGCGCTATGAATTCCTCAAATGGGGCCAGCAAGCCTTCGACACCTTTTCCGTGGTTCCTCCGGGGATCGGCATCGTTCACCAAGTCAATCTTGAGTTCCTCGCCAAGGGAGTCCTCGAAAAAGACGGGGTTTTCTATCCAGACACCCTCGTCGGCACCGACTCCCACACGACCATGATCAACGGCCTTGGCGTCGTCGGCTGGGGCGTGGGCGGCATCGAGGCAGAAGCAGGGATGCTCGGCCAGCCGGTCACCTTCCTTGTTCCTGAAGTGGTGGGAGTTTACCTCCACGGCAAGCTCAGCGAGGGCGTCACCGCCACCGACCTGACCCTGCGCATCACAGAAATTCTCCGGAAGCACGGAGTGGTTGGGAAATTTGTGGAGTTCCATGGTCCCGGTGCCACCGCCCTCTCACTCCCCGACCGCGCCACCATCGCCAACATGGCTCCGGAATATGGCGCAACCATGGGGTTTTTCCCCGTCGATGCAGAAACCATCGCCTATCTCGAAGGCACCGGACGCTCGAAGGAACTCTGCAAAACCGTCGAAAACTACTACACCGCCCAAGGCCTCTTCGGCATCCCCGGCAAAGGCGAGTGTGACTACACCGACCTCCTCGAGCTCGATCTCTCGACCATCGTCCCCGCTGTCTCAGGCCCCAAGCGCCCGCAAGACCGCATCGACGTCCCGGCCCTCGGCGAAAAATTCAACGCTCTTTTCTCCGCTCCCACTTCGGCGGGCGGCTTCGGTTTGCCTGCGGAAAATCGCGCCACACGCATCAAGTTCACCATGCGTGAACGCGCCGGCGTTTCCGTGGATTCCTTGCTATCGACCGACGAGTGCCACAGCAGTTTCGAAGGTGAGGCCCGGAACGCCACGGAAATGATCGCCAACCGCCCGGCTCCGGAAGCCGTGGCCAATCCCGACCTCTTCCCAGACGGCCCCTGCGAGGCGGAGCTCACCCACGGCTCGGTCCTCATCGCCGCCATCACCTCCTGCACCAACACTAGCAACCCGAGCGTCATGCTCGCCGCTGGCCTGCTCGCACAAAAAGCCAACTCCCTCGGCCTCAGCATCGCGCCTTTCGTCAAAACCTCGCTGGCCCCCGGCTCACGCGTCGTCACTGAATACCTCGAAGCCACCGGCCTCCAAAAAGAGCTCGACCAACTCGGTTTCCAAACCGTCGGCTACGGCTGCGCCACCTGCATCGGCAACTCCGGCCCACTCCACCCCGCCATCGAAACCGCGATTAAAGAAGGCGATCTCGTCTGCGCCTCCGTGCTCTCTGGCAACCGGAACTTCGAGGCACGCGTCCATGGCTCGATCAAGGCAAACTTCTTGATGTCCCCTCCCCTCGTCGTCGCCTACGCACTGGCCGGCCGGGTGGATCTCGACCTCAGCTCCGAGCCACTTGGCACGGATTCTCAAGGGAATCCAGTTTTCCTCAAGGACATCTGGCCCAGCGAATCCGAAATCCAGACCGCCCTCAAGTCCGCCCTCAAGCCCGAGGTCTTCAACCGTCTCTACGGCGACCTCGACTCCGCCAATCCAAAGTGGGGGGAAATCCCATCCTCGCTGGGAGCCACCTACGGCTGGGACAAGACTTCCACCTACATCCAGTCGCCACCCTTCTTCGAAAGCGAGGCGAATGCCGCAGGTGATATCCTCAATGCTCGCCCACTCGGCATCTTCGGCGACTCGGTCACCACCGACCACATCTCCCCGGCCGGTGCCATCAAGCCAAGTTCGCCCGCTGGCCACTACCTCATTGAAAACGGCGTGGAAAAAGCCTCGTTCAATTCCTACGGCGCGCGCCGTGGCAACGACCGCGTCATGACACGCGGCACCTTCGCCAACGTCCGCATCAAGAACCTGATGTGCCCCGGCATCGAGGGCGGCTACACGCTCTACTTCGGCCCCGGCTACGTCGAAACCCCGGACATGCTCATTTCCTCCACGGCCGGCAAGCCGACCTTCATTTACAACGCCTCGATGGCCTACCAAGCCGACGGCACCAACCTCATCGTCATCGGCGGCGATGACTACGGCATGGGTTCCTCACGCGACTGGGCCGCCAAAGGCACCCGCCTCCTCGGGGTGAAAGCCGTCATCACCAAGTCCTTCGAGCGCATTCACCGCTCGAACCTGATTGGAATGGGCGTGCTGCCACTGAACTTCGCCGACAGTGCGGACTACGAAAAGGTCAAGGGCCTCATCGATGCCACCTTCGACATCACCGGGATTTCCGGCAGCCTCAAGCCCATGCAATCCGCCACGCTCACCGCTCGCAGCGCGGATGGCAGCACGGTGGTGGTGCCGCTCAAGGTCCGGCTCGATACCCCGGCAGAAATCGACTACTACAACGCCGGCGGCATCCTCCCCTACGTTTTGAATCAAATCCTCGCGTAAGCCTGAAACCGCAGCGGTCGGAACTTTAGGTTCCTGTCGCGAAATTTCAAGCAAGCCCCCGGGACACGCCAGCGCGTGCTCCCGGGGGCTTTTTTTCGCTCACGCAGCTCCGGTGCGGACGAAAACTCGCCAAAACGGCACCCACGCATTCAAGAATTTTGACAAATGCCGAAATTTGTCCGTTGCAAGACTGAGGCCGCTATTTCAAGCTGGTCGGGCTGATGGCTGAAATAACCCCTGCTGTTGAAATTCGGAACTTGGTGAAAGACTTCAAAACGTCCTTCCGCAAGCAAATGCTGCGCGCTGTGGATGACGTCTCGATCCGGATCATGCCGGGCGAGGTTTACGGCCTGATCGGGCCGAATGGTTCGGGAAAATCCACGACCATGAAAGCGCTGCTCGGCTTGGTCGCCCCGACCGCCGGCCAATGCGCGATTTTCGGCAAGGACTCGCTCAAAGTGGATTCTCGAAATGACGTGGGATTCCTGCCGGAAAACCCATACTTTTACAAGCACTTGAGCGGCGCGGAAACCTTGCGTTTTTACGGCAAACTCTGCGGCATCAAGGGCAAAACACTCGAGTCCAGAGTCAGCGAGCTCCTCGCACTCGTCGATTTGGAAGGCGCGCGCGACCGCAGAATCGGCGGCTATTCCAAGGGCATGCTCCAGCGGATCGGGCTGGCCCAAGCGCTCATCCAAGAACCGCGATTGGTCATTCTCGACGAACCGACCGCCGGGGTGGACCCAGTCGGCTCGCGCCAAATCCGGGATTTGATCCTAAAACTCCGCGAGCGTGGCATCACGGTTTTCCTCTGCTCGCACTTGCTTGAGCAGGTGCAAGAGGTGTGTGACCACGTCGGCATCATTTTTCGCGGGAAAATGGTCAAGGAAGGCCGCTTGGAGGACCTCATCGCGATTGAAGACCAGACGGAAATCGTGCTCAAGGACGCAAGCCCCGAGCTCATTTCCCAGATCACCGCCTTGGCCACAAGCTCCGGTGCCAGCTTGGTGCGCACCGGCAAACCCCGCACCACGTTGGAAAGATTGTTCCTGCGCGAGACCACACAAGCTGACGATTTATGAGCACTCTTCCCGCCACTTCAAGCCAAGGCTCGCACCTGGGCCGCATCCTGGTGATCGCCCTGCATGCGTTCACCCAACTGGTGCGCATGAAGGTCTTCTACTTCCTTGCCGTCTTCGGCGTCATTGCCATCGCCAGCAATTTCTTCGATCTCCCGCAACACGAAGGCCCGGAATCCCTCGGCGTCAATGTGCTGCGCTCAATCAAAAGTTGGTCGCTGGGCACCATGACGCTTTTCTCGGTGGTGCTGTCGATTGTTGCAACCGCGCTGCTCTTGCCGAAAGACGTGGAGGACCGGACTTTATACACGATTTTGGCGAAGCCGGTCCCTCGTTTCGACTATTTGGCGGGGAAGTTGCTGGGGGTCTTGATGCTCGTGTTCGTC
>JBILPN010000301.1:0-5043 GCA_044373865.1 Luteolibacter sp.
CAGTTCATCTTCACCGCCAGTCCGCCTGCCGGCAGCAGCGTCACCAGCGGGTGGGGCAGCAGTGTCATCGGTGGCAACTACATCGAAACCATGACTGGCGTCCACAAAGACCCAATCATCCTCTCCGGCACCTTCGAACTCCGCCGTGCCTCACAAATCGGCACGCTTTCGCAGTAGATTTAAAAGCAGAAACCACGCACACCTCTAACTCTTAATATTCAACTCTCCAGCCTCATGAAAAAAACCGCCTTATTCACCTCTCTGCTGTGCTTGGCACAGAGCTCCCTGCACGCCGATGTCCCCTTGTTCATCAACTATCAAGGCAAAGTCGCCGATTCCACGGGACTGCCGATCGGAGCCACCGGCACGGCGGCGGCACCCGTGGCGGCCCCCGTCAACCGCAAGGTGATCTTCCGCATTTTTGATGCCGCCACCGGCGGCAACCGCTTGTGGACCGAAGAACAGACGGCGACCATTTCGCTAGGTGTTTTCAGTGTGCTGCTGGGCAATGGCATTGCACCAACGGGCACCGCCTCGACTGAGAGCCGTCCCGCTTTCGATACGATTTTTACCCCCAGCAACGCTAGCAGCCGCTTCCTCGAAATCATGGTGGATAACGGCGACAATACCATCACGGGCTCGGACGTGCCGATCAGCCCGCGCCAGCAGATCACCAGCACCGCTTTTGCGCTCCACGCCAAGGTCGCCGACGGCATCGCCTCCGCGACGGACTTGACGATCAATCCCCTGACGGGCACTGCTAGCAACTACGGCCTCGGCTGGTATGGCACGGGGCGCACTTTCAACAGCGTCGCGATTGATGGCCCGGTGCTCTACGGCAACAGTGGTGGTGCGCTCGGTTCGGCTGCGGGTGCGGCCAAAAATATCGCCCTCGCTTGGAACGCTGCCGGCCAGGTCGGCGTCGGTGCCACTTCCTCTTACGACACCAATAACAAACTCACCCTCCAAGGAGATGATAGCGTGACTCCTGCCCGGCAGTTGGTCATCCGCGGCAACACCAACTCCGCCAAGCGGCTCAACATCGGCTTCGACACCACGGCCAACAAGGCGTCCCTCCAGTCCTACACCGCCTCTTCCACGGCGGGCCCGCTCCTGCTCAATCCGAGCGGTGGCAATGTCGGGGTCAATAATGATGCTCCCGGCGTCGCCCTCGAAGTGACGGGCGCGATCAGGGCCAGCGGGGTGGTCACGGGGGGATCCTTTATCTCGAACGGTGGCAACGTCGGCATCGGAAACGTCACACCGACGGCTAGATTGGATATTGTCGATGGAACGACCTCTGGAACCTATGGCTCCGCGCAGATCAGCCGGCCTCCCACGGGGCACACGGGATCGCACCTGGCCTTTGTGCGCGCGGGTGGCCAAGTCATGGGTTTGGGTTACGCTCAGTCATCCAGCACATTCGGTTTTGGTGGAGGGACATCCGGTGCCTTCAGTCCCGGCATTCTGTCGATCGACGTCAACGGCAATGTCGGCATCGGCACCACAGCGCCCGGCTTTCCGCTAAACATGGCAAATACATTGGGTGATAAAATTGCCCTGTTTGGTAGTTCGGGGGTTCACTACGGTCTCGGCGTTCAGAATAACCTGCTTCAGATTCACACCGATACCAGTGGCGGTGACGTCGCCTTCGGCTACGGCTCTTCGGCCGCGATGACCGAGACCATGCGCATCAAAGGCAACGGCAACGTCGGCATCGGCACCGCGAGCCCCGCCTACAAACTCGATGTCAATGGCACGGCTCGCGTGAGCGGACAAATGTATGCGAACGGTCAACTGAATGTGGGAGGCGCCTTCGTGATGGCCAAAGACCAGAGCATTTACGGCACAAGCGTCGCGGGGGAGGTCCAGAATGCTTTTTGGCCAAGAGCTTCTAACGGAACCTATCTCAATTATGGCACTTCCGGATTATTTATCCGCAACAACGCTTCGGCGGTGGAAATGTATTTGAATGGAGGGAGATTGGGGGTGGGCACCACAGATACCAGCCAAGGTGCGATCACCACCACAACCACCGGATTTACATCCACGGGAACCGCAAATAATGGCAATACCAGTTACGCGAAAATGTCTTACCGGGCGGATCGCGGAGGCATCGCCTTTGATGTTTATAATACGGGCCAATACCAGAACACTTGGAGGGGGTTCAGTTATGATGGAAATAATGACATCGATTGGTATTCGGACCGCAAGCTAAAGAAGGATATCGTGGATGCGGAGCCGATGTTGGATCGATTGATGCAAGTGTCGTTCCGTCGCTACCGTTGGAAGGACATCAGCGATCCAGCAGCGAAGCCTGAGTTCGGGGTGATTGCGCAAGAGGTGGAACCGCTTTTCCCCGATCTTGTCGCCACCGGGAAAGACGGACTGAAGACTGTAGGTTACACTAGCTTTGCGACGATCACGGCAAAGGCCTTGCAGGAATACAAAACCCGCAATGACGCCGACCTCAGCAAACTGAACGCACAGATCCAGGAAAAGGATGCCCGCATCGCCGCCTTGGAGGCCAAGCTTGCGGCGCAGGAACAGCACGCCGCCGCACAAGCGGATGCGGATGCCTCCCAGAATGCAAGGCTGATCGCCATCGAGAAGCTCCTCAAGCAGACAAGTGCGCCGGAGACCGTCTCGATCAAGCTGGGAGAGCAGTAGGTCAGAAGTCAGAAGTCAGAAGTCAGAGAGCAGGTATCCAAAATCAATCATCTCATCCATTCGATTCTCCATACTCTGCATTTCAGCTTTCAGCTTTCCCAACTCCGCATTCCCGCACACGCCCATGCCATTCGCCATCGCCACCTTCATTTGCGCGCCTGATTCCTTTGCAGGGATGAGGGCGGCGCGGCGTGGGTGGATTGCGCCCCAAGCAGGCACTCGCGTGGCTCTTTTTACGTTTCGATCGGCGCGCTGCCGCCCAACTTTTGGATTTTAGAATGTTTTTTCGTTCATTCACTCAACTTTTCTTCACCATGAACTCCCGCTTCATCCGCTGCCTGGCCGCTGTGCTTGCCGTGATTGCCGCCCCTTGGATCGAGGCGCAGCCGTACGACGCCTCCGCCGGCAACTTTAACTGGCTCTATGTGCCATACACCGCTGCGGGAGCGTCTGCTACGCCTTACGGCCCGCCAACCACTCAGGGAAGCACCGCCAGCACGATCAGCAACCAATCGGCACTGCCGCAGACGGCAAACAGCAACTTCCAAGGCGTGGGCCAAGTCGCGGGATCCTCCAGCGCCAAGAAGGTGGCCAGCGTGCCGACCTACACCTACGCCACGACCTATCCGGCGACCGCGACCGGTTCGATCGTGCTCGAGAACAGCTTTTTTGGCGGGGCCTTTGCCTCCGGCGTGCCGCGCTATTTCATGGGCGATGTGATGACCCCGCCGCTGGTCAAGATCGACGGCGTGACGCCAGCACCTGCGGGCTACTGGCGGACCAAACCGGTGGAACCGGGCGAGTTGATCAATGGTGCCGCGCCCGTCGCGAACTACAGCGTCAACGTCACCGCCTGCAGCACCACTAGCAAACAAGTGACGGTGGCGAGCGTGACGCCAGGAGTGGTGGTGGGCGCGACGCTGCTGGGCGAGCCGATCACCACGATCAGCGGCACCAATCTCACCTTGGCGGGGACCGCCAACCAGACGATCAGCGGCTCGACGGCGGTGACCGTGACGCCTGCGTTGAGCTATTATTACAGCCCACACGCGGAAAAAGTTTACGCCTCACAACCGGGTCGGGTGCAGATCACCTGGGTGACCCTGGCGGCGACGGCCGGGGTCTATGGCCTCACGACGGAGACCTTCTCGGTGTCGTCGAACACGGCGGCCAAGGTGCGGACGATTTATTGGACGGAAGGAAGTTTTGACGGACCGAAGGTGCCGGTGACGGATGGCCGGATCACCACCGTCAACCCGGTTTTCAACAGCAATGTGCCCAAAGCGGTAGCACAAGAGGTCGATATCCCTGGCTATGTGGGCACTGCCGAGAATCTGACCACGCTGTCTTTCGATAAATACAGCGGCAACGGCATGATCCATGCCTACAACGTAGAGGGGCGAATCTTGATCGAGTATCTCGGTAACGTCCGACTGGGCAACAACGTCTACGAATCCCTGGGCATCGATGTGGTGGATATGGTCCGCGCGCCCGACATCAATTACTTGACGGTCAATTTGGGGAAAACGCTCGCGGCGCACGACGGCGATGCGAGTTTGACCGCCTCGCCGCTACTCAGCACCCAAGCGAACGGCACCAGTTACTACGGAACCACCACGAATCCCGATGGCACGGTGGAGTACACGGCGGAACGTGAGAGCGGCGCTGCCAATTTGCCTGATAACGGCAGCCCGGTATCTCCGGATGCCTATAACAAGGTGGTCTTTTACTGGCTGGAAACCGGTAACTTCGGCATGAAGTGGCCGAAGTATCAGGATCGTTATTGGCTGCGCTGGTCGCCCAATCTGACCGATTACGCCCACAATACGGTGGACGCTACCGGCAGCACGGCGGCCAACGGTCTGCAATTTACCGACGGAGTCTTGCCACAAATCACTTACCAAGATGATCCCAATCAAACGGAGGCATCCATCGACAATTCGACGCAGCGGCTTTTTGTGACATTCGGAGCGGGCTCGGACTTGCGTAACCGCTCGCTGCTCAAATTCAACAATGCCGGCGTGAATTGGTATGTGAACCTTTACACGCAGGCCGAGACCCGCAGTCTCGCGCTGGCCTCAACCAGCGTCACCACCAATGGCGTTACCACCGTGACGGTGAGTAGCACGATCGGGCTGGAAGTCGGGATGCTCGTCTCTGGCCCTGGCATCAGCGGGAGCGCGACGATCCTCAGCATTATCGACAGCAGCCGCTATGTGCTTTCGACGGCGATCTCCAATGCGACCAATACCTTGAGCTATACGGTGGAGGAGGATGGCAGTGCGCCGATCCATGGGACGGCGACGGTGGGCACGCGCCTCGCGGCGCCGGGTGGTTACGAGATTGCCGGATACATTTCCGCAGGCAAGGGCT
>JBILPN010000302.1:0-5039 GCA_044373865.1 Luteolibacter sp.
CCCAGGGTTACTATGGAGGACATTTGCGTCGCAATGTGGTGGGTGCGGTCGAACCTGCAAGCGGTCAACTCGTCAGTTTGATCGTCGCCCACTGCAACACCGAAGTCTTCCAGGCTTTCCTCAACACGATGGCCGAGGAAATTCCCGCCGAAGAGGGAACGCAAGTCCACCTCGTGCTCGATAACGCCGGCTGGCATAAAAGCGCGGCACTCGATTGGCATCACATCAAGCCCTTCTACCTTTCGCCCTACAGCCCCGATTTCAATCCAATCGAACGACTCTGGCAGCACATCAAGGGTCAGTTCATGGCAGGCTTTCTGACAAATGATGGCGAGGCACTGACCGACAAGCTGCTAGCTTCACTGCAAAGCATGCTAAACGAACCAAAGCTCATCCGCTCTGTCTGTACAGTTCCCACCTTCAATCGGAAATAACTTTTGGCAAACGGTCTAACTTTGCGCGGCATCTTCCAAGGATTCACCAACCTGTTTTGAAGTTTTGCGATCCGCAAAGCGTTGGACGAAGACATAACACACCGGAATCAGGAAGAGTCCGATGAGTGTGGAGATGCTCATGCCGAACACCACGCCGGTGCCCATGGTGCTGCGGGATGCGGCACCGGATCCGGTGGCGAGCATGAGGGGCACGCAGCCGAGGATGAAGGCGAAGGAGGTCATCAGGATGGGGCGCAGGCGGAGTTTCGCGCCGATGAGGGCGGCCTCAAGGGTGGGCATTCCTTCATCCCGTTTCATCTTCGCGAACTCGATGATCAGGATGGCGTTTTTGGCGGCCAGGCCGATGAGCATGACCAGACCCACCTGGGCATACACGTTCATCTCGAAATTTCGCAGAAGGAGGCCCACCATTGTCCCAAGGATCACGGTGGGGACGGACAGCAGCACGGCGAACGGCAGAGTCCAGCTTTCGTATTGGGCGGCAAGGAGCAGGAATACAAAAACGATGGCCATGCCGAAGATGATGCCTGCCTGCCCCTCGGATTTCTTTTCCTGAAGGGTCAGTCCCGACCATTCGTAGCCGACGTTGGGGGGCATTTCCGCCATGACTTCCTCCATCGCCTTGATCGCCTGGGCGGAGCTGTAGCCCGGCGCGGGCGAGCCCATCATTTCGGCGGAGAGGAAAAGGTTGAAGCGCGTGACAAAGTTGGGACCCGACATTTTCGAGACATTCACGAGGGTGTTCAGCGGAACCATGCCGCCTTCGTTGTTGCGCACATAGAATTTCCCGATGTCGTCCGGTGAGTTGGTGTATTGGGGCTCGGCCTGGAGGAAGACCTTGTAAACCCGGCCGAATTTCACGAAGTCGTTCACGTAGAGCCCGCTCAGGTAGGCTTGCAAGGTCTGGAAAACGCTGTCCACCGGGACCCCGAGCGTGCGGGCTTTCTCGCGATCGAGTTCCACTTTTACCTGCGGGGTGGATGGTTGGAAAGTCGTGGTCACCCGCCCGATCTCAGGGCGTTTGGAGGCCGCGGCGATGACCTGGTTCACATAGGTGGATAGCTGCTCGACACTGCCGCCGGACTTGTCCTGCAACTGCATGGTGAAACCCGACACGCTGCCGTATCCGGGAAGGGCGGGCGGGCCGAAGGCAAATACACGTGCTCCGGGAATGGCGTAGAATTTCCTGTTCCATTCCGCGACAAGCGCCTTGGCATGGAGTTTCGGATCCTTGCGCTCCTCCCAGTCATCCAAACCCACGAACATCATCGCCGAGTTGGAAAATGTCTGCGAGTTGAGGATGTTCATGCCGGAGATGGCAAGGGCGGAGCGCACGCCCTCGGTGTTGCCCACGATGTGCTCCACCTGTTTCAGGATCGCATCGGAGCGCTGCAAGGAAGCGCCCTGGGGAAGCTCCACGGCGACGAAAAGATACCCTTTGTCCTCATCGGGAATGAAGCCGCCGGGAACGAATTTCCCCAAAAGATAGATGCCGCCGCAGACGACCACCAATAACAACATGGACCGCGCCGCCTTGCGGGTGAGGCCGCCAACGACTTTCCCATATCCCTCTGTGATCCAATCGAAGAACCGGTTGAATTTGCCGAAAAACCATGCGATCGGGCCGCGACCCGGCTTGGGAGCGCGCAACAGCATGGCGGAAAGGGCGGGACTGAGCGTGAGGGCGTTGATCGCGGAGAAAATGACCGAAATCGCGATGGTGAGCGCGAACTGCTGGTAAAGCGCACCGGTGACCCCGCCCATGAATGCGACGGGGACGAAGACCGCACAGAGAATCAGCGCGATGGCCACCACCGGCCCGGACACCTCTTTCATCGCCTGCCGCGTGGCATCGACGGGAGACTTGCCGTGCTCGATGTGATGCTGCACCGCCTCCACCACCACGATGGCGTCATCCACCACAATGCCGATGGCGAGCACTAGGCCGAACATGGTGAGCGTGTTCACGCTGAAACCCAGCATCGGGAATATGATGAAAACACCCAACAAGGAAACCGGCACCGTGAGCATCGGGATGATGGTGGCACGGAAGCTTTGGAGGAAGATGTAAACGACCACCAGCACCAGGATGATGGCTTCAAACAGCGTATGCACGATGGCCTCCATCGACGCCTTGATCGGCAGGGTGGAATCGAGCGTGATGCTGTATTCCATATCCGGCGGGAAACGGGATGAAGCCTCATCGAGGATGGCCTTGACCTTGTCCGCCGTCTGGATCGCGTTCGCGCCCGGTGCCAGATAGACCCCGAGCGCACCGGCCGGAGCCTTGTCGAGACGTGCGCGGAGGGCATAGGTCTGGGCGCCCAGATCGACACGGCCCACATCCTTGATTTTCACCTGCTGGCCGTCGGCACTGCTGCGGACAATGATTTCCTCGAACTCCTTCGGCTCACGCAGGAGACCTTGGGCGCGGATGCTGAACTGGCTTTCCTGACCCGGTGGTGCGGGTTCCGCCCCGATGCTGCCGGCGGGCGATTGCGCGTTCTGTTCCTTGATCGCACTGGCCACATCCTGCGGTGTGACTCCCAGCGATGCCAGTTTCTCGGGATCCAGCCAAACGCGCATGGAATAATCCTGGGCGGTGAAATTCTTCACATCCCCGACGCCGGGAACCCGCTTGATTTGATCGACGAGATTGATGTCCGCATAGTTTCCGAGAAACACCCCGTCGTAGGTGCTCTTGGGTGATGACAATCCGATGGCCAGCAGGATATCGGGGGACGAGCGGTTCACCACCACGCCCTCGCGCTTCACCGCATCCGGCAGCTGCGCCTGTGCCTGGCCAACGCGGTTCTGCGCGTTCACCTGCATGATATCCACGTCCGTGCCCACATCGAAGGTGATGTTGAGCGTCATCTTGCCATCGTTGCCGTTGATGGACTGCATATAGAGCAGCTTGTCCACACCATTGACCTTGGACTCGATCGGTGTCGCCACCGATTCCATCACCGCTTCCGCCGCGGCACCGCGGTAGCTGGTGGTGGCCTGGATGAGGGTGGGGCTGACGTTCGGGTATTCCGAAATCGGCAGCCGCGAAAGTGATATGAGACCGACGATGCAGGTCAGGATCGAGATGACCATCGCCACGATCGGCCGACGGATGAAAAATTCGGCCATGATCGTTTAATGTTTCCCGGGTTGGATTTGCTTTTCGGCCTTCGCTTTCATCGCCGCGAATTCAGCGGCGGTGAGGGCGGTGACAGGCTCACCCTCGCGGGCTTTCTGAATCCCCTCGAGGATGATGCGTTCTCCGGGCGCGAGGCCATCGGACACGAGAAATTCCGATCCGACCTGTTCCGCCACGGTGATAGGCCGTTGGTGGGTGAGATTCTCTTTGGAGACGACCCAGACAAATGTTTTCCCCTGGAGTTCGAGCACCGCGCGCTGAGGAATCACCACGCAGTTCTCTCGCGTTCCAAGATCCACCCTGGCGCGGGCGAACATGCCTGGACGCAGGAGTTTTTCACGATTTGGAAACTCCGCCCTCACCCGAAGCGTGCCGGTCTTCACGTCCACGGCGCGATCGATGAAAACGAAGCGCCCTTGATCCAAGTGCTCTTTGCCATCCGAGAGGATCAGATGCACGGGCAACGATGCCACGTCCTTTCCGATCAAGCGGCTGCGCTGCTCCGCCTTGATGTATTCCACTTCGCCAACGTTGCAATAGAACCAGATCGGATCGAGCGTGGACATCGTGGCCAGCAAGGTGGGCTGCCCTCTGCCGACGAGTTCGCCGATGGATACCTGCTTGGCGCCGATGAGTCCCGTGATGGGTGCCTTCACCTCGCAATAACCGAGATCCAGCTGGGCGGACTCCACGCGTGCTTTGGCGGATTCCACATTGGCCAAGCCGACCTCAACGGACGCCTCGGCGTTATCGAGATCCTGTTTCGGAATGGCGCGTTTGGCATAGAGATCGGTGTAGCGGTCGACGTCCTTCCGGTATTTGTTGAGGGCTGCGTTTGCCTCGGCGAGCGATCCATTCGCGGCGGCGAGCTTCTCGATGAAAGGCTTGCGATCCAGCTCAAACAGCACGTCACCTTGCTTGACCTCCACCCCTTCGGTGAAAAGCATTTGTTCAACGAATCCCTCGACCCGCGCGCGGACTTCCACGTTTTGGGGCGAGTCCAACTGGCCGATGAGCGAGGCGTGAAGGGGGACGTCCTTGGTGGTGATCTCCATTACCAGCACGACCGGTGGCGGGATCACCTGTGTCTCGGGTTTCTTGCAAGAAACGAGGGTGAATAGCAGCGCCACGGTGCTGAGGAACAGACTATTTCCAGCCCGCTCACGGAAATACGATATAGGCAGTAGGTAAGTCTTCAAAGCGGCGATGGATAAATCGGAGTTGGCAACGCTTAGGAAACTAACGCCCGTATGTCAATAAACACCATGAAATATAAAGGAAATACTTAGGGCGTTTGGCTGGAAGGTTCATATTTGAGGACGTGCGTGGAAGACAGGGCGTTTGGCTTGAAGGTTCATATTTGAGGGCGGGCGTTTAGGATGAGGTTGATGGCAAGTTTCGGGTTTTGCTGATAGTGAGCGATCAGGGAGGGTAAG
>JBILPN010000009.1:0-16821 GCA_044373865.1 Luteolibacter sp.
TGACCACTGGGCGAAAGGCGGCGGGCGGACTCATGCGCCGGTGCCGTTCTATATCTCCAGCAAAGGCTACGGAGTGTTATTCAATACCGCGCGTTTTCTGAAAGTCTATGTGCAGGTGGGCAACCGCAAGGACTCGCCTCACAACCCTGCCCCAATCGACCGCAACCCGCCGCCGGAAGAACCGGCGAAGGCCGCGTGGGATCCGCAGCCGATCACGGATTCCGTCGAAGCCCATCTCTCGGCCAAGGGTTTGGAAATGATCATTTTTTCCGGCAAGAACCTTCAGGACATCGTTTCCCGCTACAATCTCTATTGCGGAGGCGGCACCCTGCCACCGCTGTGGGGACTGGGGTTTTGGCAACGGACGATGGCGGACTTCACCGACAAACAGGCGGAGGCGGAAGTTGATGCCTTCGCCAGCCATCAAATCCCCCTCGACGTACTCGGTCTGGAACCCGGCTGGATGACTCGTTCGTATCCCTGCACCTTCGAGTGGCAGAAGCATCGCTTCCCGGATCCAGCGGCGTTCGCCAAGCGAATGACAGACAAGGGCATCCACCTGAACCTTTGGGTGAACCCTTATGTTTCGCCCGAGGGCAAACTCCATGAGAAACTCTATCCGCTATCCGGATCACACATGGTGTGGCTCGGAATCGTGCCGGACTATACTTTGCCGAAGGCACGGGAAATCCTCTGCCAGCAACATGCCGAGGACCACCTCAGCATTGGCATCAGCGGTTACAAGGTGGACGAGGTGGATGGCTATGACCGCTGGCTCTGGCCGGAGCATGCGACCTTCCCGTCCGGCACGTCCGGCGAGACCATGCGCCAAACTTACGGCATGATCATGCAGCAGATGCTCTATCAAAACTTGTTTCACAAAAACAACACCCGCACTTGGTCACTCGTGCGTTCGAGCAATGCAGGCGCATCCGGCCTACCCTTCGTGCTCTACAGCGATTCGTATGATCACGCGGAATACATCACCGGCATTTCCGCCGCTTCGCTCGGCGGCGTTCTTTGGACACCGGAAGTGCGGCAGGCCAAAACGCCCGAAGAATGGCGCGCCCGCATTCAGACGGTTTGTTTCTCCCCGCTGGCAATGCTCAATGCGTGGGAATCCGGCACCAAGCCGTGGGAGTTTCCAACCGTGGCCGATGACGTGCGCGACGTGATCCAACTGCGCATGCGTTTGCTGCCCTACCTATACACCACTTTTGCCAACTATAACCGTCACGGCACTCCGCCAATGCGCGCCATGGTACTCGAACAAGGCACTTCCGACGCGCCAGTCGCCGCAACCGCCGCGAAGCTTGACGACATCACCAATCCCTACGCCGAAAGCAGCTCTCTGGAACAAGACGATCAGTTCATGTTTGGTCCGTCCATCCTCGTCGCACCCTATTATGGAAAACTAACACTTAGGCGCACGGTGAAGTTACCGAAGGGAAATTGGTATGACTTTTACAGCGGAAAACTCGCGGGCAACGGCACCACCATCGAGGTCGCCACCCCCGAGCGCACCCCGCTTTTTGTCAAGGAGGGTGCTGTGATTCCAATGCTTGCGAAACCGGTCAGCAACTCGAGAAACGCCTTTGGCCAAGCGCTCGAAGTCCGGCACTATGGAAATCAGCCGGGATCGTTCGAACTCTATGAGGACGACGGCAGGAGCTTCGACTATGAAAAATCCGACTTCACCCTACGCCGCCTTGACTTCGCCGGGGGAAATGGCAAGGAAACCATCATGAAACCCGGAAAACCCATGTTTGGCCCGGTTGACAAGTGGATCCAGATGACTCACTAACACATGAATCGCATCTCCTTCAAGCTCGCCAGTTTATTGTTGGCGGATGGTGGATGGAATCAGAAGCATGAAAAAACTTACTTTCATCACCTTGTTGCTGGTCACCTGCGTGTGGGCGCAGCTTCCTGAAATCGCGCCCGCACGGACCGCCGAAGAGACGCGGATTCCGGTGTTCACCGGGTTTCAACCTAGCGTGGGCGAACAGACGGTGGCGCATCCGGAGCTATTGGCGAATTTTCGGCTGCGGCTGGAATACCGGCTGCCTGCTGCAGAGTCGCGTCTCACGGTGCGCCCGCATCCCGCCGCCAGCGTCGCCCTGCCCGCAGGCAGGCCGGACCAGTGGCGCTTGCTCGACCTGAGATTCGAGCAGCTCGCTGACAAGCGCGCTTCGCTGGTGGTGGAGATCGACGGAAAGGTCGTCAGGGACGAGCCTGCCATACGGGGTTCGAGAAAAGCCCAGCTGACCGAGCAAGTAACTTTTCCCGGCGGTGTCGCCGGGGTGCCGACGTATCTGGAGCTAATCGCGAGCGGCGGCGCGGAAATCCGCCAGGCTTGGGTCCAGCCCTTGGGGGACGCCGCGCACGCGGAGTTGATCCGAAATTGGAACGAGGAGACGCTGCGGCGCGGCGAGCTGCTTTTCACCACCCTCTGCACGTCGTGCCACGGTTCGGCGACTCAGGAGGGATCGATGCCCACTTCACGCAAGCTCCACAAGGAAGCTCTTCTTAATGGCAGCGATCCGTTCCGCATGTTCCAGACGATCACCAACGGATACGGCCAGATGATGCCGATGCCGCTCCCGGTGGCAGACCGTTACGCCGTCATTCAATACCTGCGCGACGAAGTGCTCCAGCGTGAGAATCCCACCCAGCATTTTGCCATTGATGACGCCTATCTGGCCTCGTTGCCGCGAGAAATGCGAAGCTTGGCCGCCGCCGCGCCAGTGGACCGGACGCCGTTCTATCTTAAAATGAATTTCGGCCCGGCGCTGAACTGGACCTATCAGATTGCGCCAGGGAACATCGCCTACAAGGGCATCGCCGTCCGTCTCGACGAGGGTGCCGGCGGCGTGAGCAAGGGCCGTGCGTGGATGCTCTACGACCACGATACCCTGCGCGTTGCTGCGGCGTGGAGTGGCGAGGGATTCATCGACTGGAAGGGCATTGCCTTCGATGCCACCCACGGCACGCATTCCAGCATCGTCGGTGATCTGGTCTTCGCGAATCCGGGCGGTCCTGGCTGGGCGGATCCGGAGAGCGGGAGCTGGGACGACCCGCGTCCGCTCGGTCGCGACGGCAAGGCCTACGGCCCGCTGCCACGAGAATGGATGCGGTATCGCGGGATGCATCTCCACGGCGAGCGCGCGGTGTTGAGTTATTCTATCGGTGAGACTGAGATCCTAGATTCGCCTGGGCTGCTGGAAGCGGGGGATGAAATGATCTTCAAGCGGATTCTCAATATCGGCCCCTCCACCCGGGCGCTCGCCTTGCGTGTGGCCCCGTCTCAAGTGATGACCGTTCTGCGTGGAGAGGGTGGGGGACTTGTCCTGCGAGATGGCTTCATCGTGCTGGAACTGCCGCCTAGCAGCACGCCGCGCCGGATCTGCCTTTATACCTCCGGCCTCGGCGAGGCGGAAATCCAGGCACTAGCTGCAGCGGACGGAGCGACGCAGGATCTCGCACCGCTCACGCGTGGCGGAGCGCCGCGCTGGGACCAGACGGTCACCACGCAAGCTGTCGTCGGCGAGTTCAACGGACCATTCGCGGTCGATACTCTCACGCTGCCCGACGCCAATCCGTGGGAATGTATCATGCGCATCGGTGCGTTCGATTTCTTGCCCGACGGGAAAAGCGCCGCGCTATGCACCTGGAACGGCGACGTCTGGACAGTCACTGGACTGAGTGCAAACCCGTCCACGCTGGAGTGGAAACGTATCGCCTCGGGCCTCTTTCAGCCGCTCGGCCTGAAGGTGGTGGGGGAGATGATCTATGTCACCTGCCGTGACCAGATAGCCTTGCTGCGCGACCTCAACGGCGACGGCGAGGCGGATTTCATCGAGTGTTTTAACAACGACGCGCAGGTCACCGAGCATTTCCATGAATTCGCCATGGGGCTGCAAAGCGACGCCGAGGGAAATTTCTATTATGCAAAATCCGCCTGCCACGCGCGGCCCGCCGTGGTGCCGCATCACGGCACGCTGCTCCGGGTGAGTGCCGACGGCTCGCGCACCGACATCCTTGCCAACGGTTTCCGCGCGGCTAACGGGCTGTGCATCAATCCTGACGGGACCTTTTTCGTGACCGATCAAGAAGGCCACTGGACGCCGAAGAACCGTATCAACCGCGTCGTCCCCGACGGCGGGTTCTATGGCAACATCCTCGGCTACACCGCCGTGACCGACACCCGCGACAGCGCGATGCGCCAGCCGCTTTGTTGGATCACCAATGCCAAAGACCGCTCGCCCGCCGAGTTGTTATGGGTGCCGCGAGGCGTATGGGGCAGTCTCGGCGGTTCGCTGTTAAATACCAGTTATGGCTACGGTCGGCTCTATCTAGTTCCGCACGAATCCATCGGCGATACTTGGCAGGGTGGGATGGTCGAGCTGCCGATGCCGGATTTTCCGACCGGCATCATGCGCGCTCGCTTCCACCCGGCGGAAGGCCAGCTCTATACCGCCGGGTGTTCGGTGTGGGCATCGAGCACCCGGGCGCCGGGCGGCTTCCACCGTGTCCGCTACGCCGGGGCAGCGGTCCATCTCCCGCTGGCAGTTCGTGCCCGGGCGGATGGCTTGATTCTAACGTTTTCCGAGCCGCTCGACGCCGGGGCCGCCAGTGAAAGCGGCCGTTTCCGCCTGAAGAAATGGCACCTCAACCGAACTTCGAATTATGGCTCCAAGCATCTTGATGAGGTGGTTGCTAAAATCGTTCGCTGCTCGCTGTTGGATCCTCGCAGCGTTCTCTTGGAAGTGGAGGGCTTCACCCCGGTCCAATGCTACGAGCTGAGCTACGATTTGATCGATTCCACCGGAACGCCCTTCACCGGCAATCTTCACGGCACGGTCCATCAGCTCGGCGAAATGCAGGAGTGACGGGAGCGCGAGGAAGCCACCCCACGTCCTACAAACTTGAGGCCTGCTGCGGGGTGGGACGAGGTCAGTCCCGGGTGCCTGTCTCGCTCATCAGCCTGACAATCGCGCTGCGGTTGATGGCCGTGATCAAGGTCAGATCCACACCGTAGGAGTGCCCGCTCTCGGTCTGGTAATGCAGAGGCACGGCGTTCCTGCTCAGCCTTTTGGCCGTCACCTTGCAAGCGCCGGCATCATCTAAACAGACGATATACAAAACCGAATACTTTTGCCACCGTGGCGACGGAAAAGTTCATTTGAATGGAGCCAATCCAAACCCACAAACCCAGAATACCACGTCCCCTCGCGTCTGATTATTTCAGCAGATGGTGTCAAGTGTCTGATTTTTAAATTGTTATGAACACTTCACCGTCAAAAATCTAAAAAACCAAAAATCATGAAGTCACAAACCAATGCCGTCATTCGCTGCACCGCCCTCGCCGGGCTTTTCCTCGCCTTCAGCGCCGCCCCGGCCCACGCCCTTACGCGAACATGGGATGGTGGAGCCGCGACCAACCTTTGGAGCACTGCGGAAAACTGGGATCCAGATGGATTGCCGGTCGCCAATGATACTGTGATCATCGACAGCGCCGTTACCGTGGACTGGACAGGTGGGGCGATGTCGGCGTGGAATGTGACGCTCAGCAATGGGGCGAGTCTTAGGGCGGATGTGAATTATGCCCGCCTGAATGGCGCGACGATCAATTTGGGTCCCGCAAGCATACTATCTAATACGTCTGGCAAGGGTTGGGATTTGAGCGGAGGAAAGCTTAACTTCCAAAACGGCGCCGCTGCTCCGATTGGGGATTGGGAGCTGAAGGGCTTTAACAGTTTTAGCTTCAAACTGGGGCCCGCCGGCTTCACCAAGCTTACTCCCACGACGCTCCGGTGGCAGGCGGTTGATAAGTTTACCAAATCAACTTGGAATGTGGACATGGCCGACTATACGGGACCATCCCCCGCCAGCATTGTCTTGGTGGATTTTACGAACACCTCCGGCGACCCGAACATGACCGCGGCCAACTTCCTGGCTCAAGCGACGCAGACGGTGACCAACGCGGGTGCCAATGTGGGTTCGACCATTGTCTATGATCCCTTTATGACTGCTATCGTTCTAAAGGTCCAGGTCGCTCCCTACGTCGCCCCTCTAGCAGACTCGGTGTGGGATGGAGGAGCCGGCACCACCGCATGGACCACCGCCGCTAACTGGGATCCGGATTTTTTGCCGCCTGTCAACGGCGCCGTAGCCATCGACGGCGCGGTTACCGTGGACATGACCGGTCTGGGTAGCGGTGCTTTGCCGTCGGGGGTGAAGATCGCGCTCACCAATGGTGCGACCTTGACCAACACCACGGACGTATGCCGCATGAACGGCGCCTCTTCGGTCAGCGTGGGCAGCGGTTGCACCCTCAATAAATTCTGGGCCATGGGCAGCGGGAGCATGAGCTTCCAAAACGGAGCGATCTGGAATGCGGGTGATGTGGAACTGAGCGGCCCTAACGTTTTCAGCTTCAAACTGGGGCCTGCCGGCTTCACCAAGCTGACCCCCGGGGTTCTCCGGTGGGACCCGACGAAAGAGTTCACCCAGCAAACTTGGACGGTGGATATGGCCGACTACACGGGGCCCTCGCCGGCGAGCATCATTTTGATGGACTGCTCAAGCGCTTTCTACGCCAACATGACCGCCGCCAACTTCCTGGCTCAAGCGACGCGGACGGTGACCAACGCGGGCGCCAACGTGGGCTCGACAATTGTCTATGACCGCATTCAGGCGGCGTTCGTTCTGAAAGTGCAGGTGGATCCCTACGTTGCTCCCGTCGCGGACTTGGTATGGGATGGCGGCGGCGGCAGCGTATTATGGGCCACGGCCGCAAACTGGGATCCGGATTTCACACCGGTCGCTGGAAATAAAGTGGCGATCGCCAGCGCTGTGACCGTGGATTGTCCGAACGTCAGCCTACCAGCATGCACGATTTCTCTCATGAACCATGGAGCCATGACCAGCAGCACCGGCGCGGTCCGATTGCAAGGTGCCACGATCAATGTGGCGTCCGGCAGCGCGCTGTCCGGGGGATTCTGGGATATGAACAACGGGACGATTAACTTCCAAAACGGGGCGCTCGCTACGGTGTCGAATTGGGAACTGAAGGGTACCACCCGCTTTACTTTCAAGCTGGGTGCTGCCGGGTTCACCAAACTCACACCTGGAATTTTGAGAGGGGCAGCGGGAACGATCGCTGCGTCAACTTGGGTTGCGGACATGGCTGATTACACGGGCGGCCCCGGGATCATCCCCTTAGTTGACTATACTTCGGATTCCTACACCGGTGGAATGACCGACGCGCTCCTCCAGACCGCTGGGCTGAGTGTGATCAATCTCGGCGTCGGCTACGCCGCCAACCTACAATGGAACCATACGACCAAGGCGATTGAGCTCAATGTCACCGCCGCTCCAGGAAACTCCTATGCCTCATGGGCCGCCGCCCATGCTGGCGGACAAGCAGCCGATCTGGACTTTGACAATGATGGCGTGAACAACGGAGTCGAGTTCTTCATGAACGCCCCTGCCGGTTTCACTGCCAATCCTGTCCTAAACGGTTCGAATCAAATTACTTGGACCAATGGGGGGAATCTTGCCCCCGTTGACTACGGAACCCAGTATGTTGTGCAAACATCCAGCGACCTCGCAATTTGGGTGCCCGTTAGCGTGGGCGACCTTACTAGCAATACCAGTGGGCCCGGTGGCTCGCTCACCTACACTTTGAGCGGAGCTGCCCCGCGGTTCGTTCGCCTGATGGTGACACCCTGACCATCCGCTTGTGATTCACGGTGGCGCGAGCGTTCGATTCCGCCGCGCCACGCCTCCGTTTTCTGAGACGGGTTAAAGCAGCGCTCCTCGGACCTGAGGAGCGTCCGGGATCATCTAAACGGATGATACCCAGAGCCTAAAAGCCTGCTATTTTCACGATGAAGAACATCATTCAAGATACCAAAAATCGCCTTTTTTTAGACCGATGATCGCTTTTTCCGCCATTTAAAATCCAAAATCATGAAGCCCCGCTGCAATCCCTTCTTCTGCGCCGCCGCTCTCGCCGCTGCTTCCTTTACCCTCTCCGACATGCCGGTCGCCCACGCCGCCACGGTCACGTGGACCGGGGCATCCGGTGCTGACTGGAACCTCGGCACCAACTGGTCAACATTAGCCAAGCCAGCGACTGCGGATACCGCTTTGTTGAACCTGACCGAGATCACCTCGATCACCAATACTTCGGCCGATCAGACCGTCATGGGGATCAGCTTCGACACGGCCATCGCCTCAACCGGCGCTTTCGCCCTGGGAACCACCGGAGGCAACAAGCTCACCCTGCAGAACAGCGGCACCATCCAGATCCTTTCGACTCTCACGGATACCGGGAAAACCATCATCGTCAACGCCCCGCTTGTCTTGGCGGGAACCTCCTACACATTCTCCAACGCCAATACGAATGCGACCAACACTTTGAACTTCGGCGGTGCAATCACCTCCACTGGCGGCACGACTGTCTTGACGCTCAATGGCGCGAACACTGGAAACAACATCATTGGCGGCAACATCACCAACGGGGCCTCGGGAACGATGGGCGTTACTAAATATGGTGCCGGCACCTGGATCCTCTCCGGCGCCGCCAACACCTACGGCGGCACCACCACCGTCAGCGCCGGCACGCTCAACCTCTCGGGTAACCTCACGACCGTAGGTGCGATCAAAGTCAATGGGGCTTCCGACACCTTCCTAAACATCACAGGCAACCTCACGCAAACAGTCGGAGGCGTCCGCAACTTCCAGCTTGGGGCCAGTGCCGGCAACACCGGCATCGTCAATGTCAGCGGCTCCGGTATTCTCACCCTCGGGAACGGCATGATGCTGGGTGAAAATGGCGGCGGCAACGGCACCATGAATGTCTCCGGTGGCACGGTCACCACCAACGGAGAGATCTGGTTCTCCGGGGCGAACAGCGTGCTCAATGTGAACGGCGGAACCTTCAATGGAACGGGTGTCACCCGGATTGGTGGCGGAACCGGCACCACGAACAGCACGCTCACGGTCAGCGGCAGCGGATTCTACATCGGCAACACTTTTGATTTTGGCATTGGTGGTGTCGGAGCAACCTCGACGCTCAACATAGGCGACGGCTCGGCTGGAGGCAGCCTCACGCTCACAGGAATGATTCGCGGCAACGGAACAAACACCATCAATTTCAATGGCGGGACGCTCGTAGCCAACGGAACTTTCACCACACTTGCGGCCATTCCTGCGGCCAACTCGACTTTCAGCACCGTGGTCCAATCCGGCGGTGCGAACATCTCTGTCTTGGGTGCAAATACCATGACAATCCTCACCGGGCTCACAGACGGCGGCGGCGGAGGGCTCACCAAGACCGGTTCCGGCACGCTGTCCCTATCCGGCGCCAATACCTACACGGGTGCCACTACCCTGAACCAAGGCACGCTCAGCTTCGGCACCGGCACGCTTGCTAACACTGCAGGCGCGCTGTCGGTCAACAACACCAACACCGCCTCCGCCGGAACCGCAGCCATCCTCAACCTCTCCACAGCGGCGAACACCACGACCGGCAGCTTAAGCGGTAGCATCTCCACCCCCACCAGCGGCACCAACACCGCCACCATCAACACCCAGTCCAGCCGCACCTTGACGGTCAACCAGACCGCCAACGGCACCTATGCTGGCGTGATCGCGGGAGCAGGTAACTTCGCCCTCGGCAACCTCAGCACCAACATCCTGACTCTCACTAACACCAATACTTACACCGGCACCACCACCGTCAACGCTGGCACACTTTCCCTTGGTCATGCGACCGACACGCTTTCCAGCAGTTCGGCAGTCACGGTGGATGGAGCCACCGCTGTGCTCTCTATCGCCAGTAACAGCGACACGGTCGGAGCGGTGAGTTTGAAAAATGGCGGCTCCATCACCGGCACGGGCGGCACCCTGACAGGAACTAGCTACGCGGTAGAATCCGGCAGCGTTTCCGCCAACCTCGGCGGCTCTGGCATCGCGCTGACCAAATCCACTGCGGACACCGTCACCCTCTCCGGCAAAAACACCTACTCCGGCCTCACAACCATCAGCGCCGGCAAATTGCTCTTTAGCCGCACCGACGCCACTAGCGACTACGCTGGCACCGGCGGTTATAGCATTTCCTCGGGTGCCACTCTGGAAGTCAATGCGTCGGCAAACGCGCGTTTCAATATCAGCAACAACCAGATCACCGGGGCCGGTAGCTTCATCAAGAGTGGCAGCGGGCGGACATTCTTCACGGGTGGGACGATCACCCAGACGTTCAATATGAGTGCCGGCGGCTACATCGACATTCAAGCCGGCATGCTAGACAGCTCCGCGCAAGCCACCAATCTGGCCGCCTTGAATATTGCCTCGGGAGCAGAACTCGTCATTGCCAATACCGACGCCATCACAACCTTGCAGTTCGACGCATTGACCGGCGGCGGCACCGTGAGAATGGCCGGAGCCGGGAGCCGGACCGTGGTGCTGGGTGCCAACGGCGGTAGCGGCACCTTCTCTGGTGTCATAAACAATTTAGGCACCATCAGCCTGACCAAGACCGGCGCGGGAACCCAGATCCTCTCCGGTGCCAACACCTACACCGGCCAAACGACCATTAGCACGGGCACTCTGCAAATCGGCGCTGGCAGCACCACGGGCAAGCTTTCTGCAAGCAGCGCCATCGTGAACAACGCGAACCTGACGATCAACCGCAGCGATACGGTAATCCAAGGCACCGACTTCGGCAGCGCGGCCATCACCGGCACCGGCTCCCTCACTGCCGCTGGCACCGGGACCACCACTCTCAACGCCGCGAATTCCTACAGCGGCACGACCACCGTCAACGCCGGTGCCGATTTGCGGATCAACGGTGCCCAAACGGGAGGTGGCGCGGTGACCGTCGCAGCCAGCGGGAAACTCGGCGGTTCCGGCAGCGTCATCGGCGGAATCAACGTGAGCGGTATTCTCGCCCCCGGAAACTCGATCGAATCAATCGGCAGCGGGTCCTTGAGTTTCTCAGCCGGCTCCACCTACGCCTACGAATTCAGCACCCTCGGTCTCAACGGCGACTTAGCCTACTCCAGCGGTACACTCGGCATCGCCTCCGGCACCATCCTCACCTTGACAGACATTGGTGCCAGCACAGCGCTGGCGAACGGCTCCAAACTCACGCTGATCAGTTCGGTGGGAGGGTGGAATGGCGGGCTTTTCACCTATGGCGGCTCTACCCTCGCCGATGATTCCGACATCACTCTCGGCGCCAACATTTGGAGGTTCAACTACAACGACACAGTCGCTGGCAGCAACTTCACCGACGATATCGCGGGTGCGACTAACTACATTACCCTCACTGCGGTTCCGGAGCCAAATGTCGCCGCCCTGATTGGTGGTTGCGGCACGCTCTTGCTGCTGCGCCGCCGGCGCTGACGCATGCGGTATTTCGATGAATCAGTAAAAGAAGAGTAAAGGATGACCCTAAACGTCTAATCGTTTCAATCTAAACGAAACATCGAGCCGCAGGCAGTCGAAACACAGTTTTCCCGGAGTTAATGGGTTTTCTCCCAGAATGAAAGGGGCCGCCAGCCCCACAATTTCCAAGCCTCCCCGAGAACCACTCCCGGCCTTTAGATCAAGTCACATTTGTCAGTATCTGATCAGTGAACCGCCCGCTAGACTAACTGGCCTCAACGGGATGAATGGCTTACCGAAATCTGGATTGCTGCTTGTTATCGTCCAAACGGATGATTGTTTGTTTTAGAAACCTAAGCAAACTACTTGGTAATTACAGCGCGTGCGTAGCCCCATGCCATGTTCAAAATCTATTTCCTCCACATTCATGAATTTCAATTTCAACGTTGCAAAGTCCGCCTCACGCGGCTTTGCCCTAGTTGTCACCCTCGCACTAATGATTCTGCTGACGGGAATCGCCGTCGGCTTGCTGACTCTTTCCAGCACCTCACTGCGGGCGTCCACTCAGGGTCAGGCAATGGCGTTGGCGCAAGCGAATGCCCGCCTAGCCTTGATGCTCGCGATCGGCGAACTCCAGAAATCAGCCGGTCCCGACCAGCGGATCACGGCGGCGGCGGACATCCTGCCCGCGGCAAAGCCAGCCGCCCTGGGCCGCGCTCAGTGGGCAGGCGTCTGGGACACCAGCGCATTCAGCCCCGCGAAGCCGGACACCAAGGCATTCTTGCGCTGGCTGGTCTCGGATACCCCTTCCTCCCTCGCCGATGCCACGGCCACAGCCAGTTCCGAGGACGTGCTCATTTTCACCGGCAAGGATCCGGACTCGTCCGTCAGAGTCCCCAAGATCAAAGTCAACCACGGTGCCTATGCCTACTGGGTTGCCGACGAGGGGCTAAAGGCGGATCTGGGCTGGAACGAGGGAAAATTCACCACAGACGAGCGCAAGCAAGCCGCGCGACTCACTGCGGCTCCCGGCCCCGACCACGGTAGCTTTGGAGGACCCTTCGCTGGCAAACCCAACTATCCGATCACCAAAAGCGCGGGTAATTCTTGGCTCGAGAACCTCGACAAGGCGCTCAGCGCGGCGGAAATGCCCTTGGTGATGAACGACAGCAGCAATCAAAGTGTCTGGCTCCAAAGCGTGGGTCACGATGTCACCCTCGACAGCTTCGGGGTCGTGGCCGACGTCAAGAAAGGCGGCCTCCGCCGCGACCTCAGCCTCGCATTCGAAATGGACGGAACAGCGGATGTCACCGCCACCTCACAACCCACGAAATTCAACCAACAGGACGGCGAATTTGTCGGCGGCAATGACAGACTGAGCGCGCCGCAGATTGCTCCCGGCATGACCGTCAAGGAGCGCTTCCTCTATCGGGACACCCGGAATTCAGGCACCCCCTTCTCCAGCAGCATGCAGTCAGCACCTTCCGTCGTCAGGGGGCCGAACTGGTGGGCGCTCCGTGACTATGCCAATCTCTACAAGCGACTCAGTGGGACGAACGGGAACTATACCCTCACGGCACGCAGCTACTACCCAAATAAAAGTGGGGGGGGCACCTCTTTGGGACAAATGACCCAAGCAAATACCGGCGGCGATAGCTGGGATAAGGAGTTCAGCACGAATCCTGCAAAATACATCTACCGCCCCGCCAGAAGCAACTATGCACCCGTGGTGCTGGGCTCGGTTTGTTTGTATAGCGCGATCGCCACCGAGTCCGACGGCACGACGGCCAAACTGGCACTCGGAGTCGATTCGCTCGTGTATCTTTGGAATCCCTTCAATCGAACATTGAAGTTTGATAAGTTCGCGATCTTCGCCGATGCAGGTTTTCCGGGAGATATCACATTGTCCGTCACCCGGGAAGGTGCCACGAAAGCGTATGGCCCAGCTCAACTTACGAACTATTTAACCAAAAATTCAGAGGGAGGGGGAGGGGCGATCTCTTACCTGGTGTCGAACTTAACGATGGCTCCCGGTGAAGTCATCGTGGTTTCCCCGTCATCCAGTCGTAGCGCTACGGCCAGGCCGCTCAATGACGAAGCCAAACCCGGAACCAATACCGACAACGCTTCCGGTGTCATCCTGACCAAACTCCCGCCGTCATGGACAGAGGTTCCCTTGAATCTGGCTACGGATAAGGTCTCAATGCGATATGTATCGGCTGGCGGCGGTAACGCATGGTGCTGGTTGCGGACCACTCTTCCTCCCTCAGGCGCAACGGCCAACAGCCTGGTTGGTAATAGTAGTTCCACTGGGGCCGGCGATGAGGTTCAGGCGGTCGATAGCAATTATTACGGTAACAACGCGACGCTTCCCGAATACTTTTACCCCGGTCAGAGATCGGGGGGGACGGTGGGACCGTATGCTGCCAATACTCTTGTGAACACGAAGAACTTCTTCGGAATACACGCCTACCTCATGAAACCGGCCTTCCATCAGGGAAGCAATCCCAATCCGGTAGAAGTCTTCTCACAGTTCAATCCGGCACCCGTCGGAAGCACGGTCAATGACATGTGGCGTCCCTGCCACCTGAACCAGATCTACAACATGGTGAGCCGGGCTGGCGGGGCAAATACCCTTTTGCAGGAGGTCGCGATTAACTTCCCTGCGACTGCGCTCGATAATGGTTTCTGGGGTGCGAGTTACTCCGCCGGGTCGACCTCGGTGCCAATGACGAACATACCGTCGGGACCGATTTTCTCACTCGCTGCTTTCTCTCATGCGGCCCTCTCGACGCGGACCACAGAGCCTTACCATGCGGTTGGAAATTCCTGGGCAAGCGTTTTTGTTTCGCCAGTTTCGCCGTATGGCAAATATCAGGATCCATTAGGAATCCATACCGCCGCCGACAGTTCGTGGTTGCTCAACGACGCACTCTTTGATCACTACTACCTGTCAGGTATCGCACCGGAGTTCAATATCAACATCGGAGGCTATACTGCAAAAGGTTCCATCCAGCAGACTCTGTCCAACTTCTTCTCCACCGACTACCAGAGTGCCAATGCCAATCCGGTGTTGCGCCCGTATCTTCCGCCGGGCGAAACCACCACCACCGCCACCGCAGCGCTGGCTGCCAATGACGGCTACAAAAAAATGGGTGCATACAGCCTGATTGATGGCGTCTTCAACGTGAACTCGACTTCCGTCGCCGCATGGAACTCTTTCATGCGGGCCAATCGCAACCTTGCAGTCGGCTACGCCAACGGTAGCTCGAATGGAAGTGCGGGCAGTCCGTTTCCATCCAGTTCCTCCCCGGTGGCCCCCGGGAATGGAGCCTCCACGCTTTGGGCGGGTTTTTCTCGATTGATTGACGCCCAAGTCATCACTCTTGCAACAGAAATCGTCAAACAAGTCAAACTGCGCGGCCCCTTCATGAGCCTTTCGGATTTTGTCAATCACCGGGTCGGCACTCCCAAGACCACGGAAAACGACATGGGAGCACTGCAGGCGGCCATCGAAGCCGCTGATATCAATTCCGCCGTCAAAAACGGTGCCGGCGGGATCACCCCGGATTACACATCAACAGGAGCGAAAACTTTCATGCCGGGTGGCAGCACCGAGGGCACCCGCAAGACGACCACCGGTATCCCGACTGACATCACCCAGGCGGATCTCCTGCTGCCGTTCGCCCCCCGCCTCGCAGCGCGATCCGACACCTTCCGCATCCGCAGCTACGGTGAAGCACGCTCCAAGGACGGCACACAGGTCCTGGCCCGAGCCACTTGCGAAGCGGTGGTGCAGCGTTTCCCAGAATACATGGACCCTTCCACGGATGCTGCTAACAATGAGCCCTGGGACGAAGCATCTCCCACCGGAACCACCCTCAATCCCATCAATCAAAAATTCGGCCGTCGTTTCAAACTCATCAAATTCCAATGGTTGAGTTCCAAGGAAGTTTAATCCCTGGTCCTTCATGAATCGCAAATTTATACTGCAATTATCAACGTCAGCCGACTCCCAGCCAAGAAACTTACCTTCAGCAAATAAACCTAGCACTCACACTCGATGATTCGAAGAATAGTCTCATTTCTTGCCGCCTCATGCGCCCTCTTGCTGGCGACATGGCCCGCACTCTTGCCCGCCCAAGCCGCCAGCGGAAATTCCGGAGTGGAATTCTCCTGCCTCGTATGGGAGCCGCTTTCCATTGCCGAAGTCTTCTATCGAGACGGCAAGAGCTACCTGCCGCTGGAGTTCTCTCCCGGCAACCGCTCGCAGCTCTATCCACTGAAGGACGCCTCTAGCTTTGAATTGTATGAAAAAGCGACGGGCGCGGATGGAGTCGCCACTTATAAACTGGTTGGCAAAGCTCCTTGGATTGAGGGGGTTCGGCAAATGTTGTTCCTCGTTGACCCAGTGCCGAACATCACCGGATTACCCCTCAGAATCTTCAGCGTGAACGACGCGCTGGATGTCTTTCCGCCCGGCACATTCCGCTTTCTCAACTTTTCCAGTGCAACTCTGCATGTCAAATTTGCCGGGCAAGTTAACAAATTGCCTGCGGGTGAGATCACCGTCGTTAAATCGAATGTGTCGGAAAAAGGCGGGTTCCTTCCTTTCCAGATCGGTGACAGAGAGGGTAAAGTCGTTTTCGAGACACGCTTGTTCAGCCAGCCATCCGGTCGGGATATGGTGTTCATCGGAAATCCAGCAGTCCACGGAGGCTTGGCCAAGGTGAAATTCCTCACCGAGATCATTCCCCCGGAACCTCCCAAGCCCGGCGGGTAGCCGCCATCATCCAAACGGATGATGGTAAGCTTTTGAAATCCTGCGAAAGTCCTTCCTGCTTCCAGCGAGCGCGTCTTTGCCATGCCATTTTCAAAACCCAATGCCTCAGTGCTCATGAATTCCGCGACCCGAGGCGTGGCCCTGATTAGTATCCTTTTACTGATACTCTCATCCGCGCTGCGAGCCACCGCCGCACCGTTAGGCAGCAGGCCTAACATCATCATTATCCTTACCGACGATCAAGGTTACGGCGATTTTTCCTGCACCGGCAATCCCATCCTCAAGACCCCGCAGATGGACCGCTTGCACGATGAAGGTGTTCGGTTCACCGACTTCCACGTCAGCCCGACTTGCTCGCCTACCCGCAGCGCGCTTTTGTCCGGCCGGCACGAATTCAACAACGGCGTCACCCACACGATTCTAGAACGCGAGCGTATGAGCTTGCGGACGGTGACGCTTGCGCAGGTGCTCCAGTCCGCCGGTTATGCCACCGGCATCTTCGGCAAGTGGCATCTTGGCGACGAGCCTGCCTATCAACCCGGGCGGCGCGGCTTCGATGAAGTCTTCATCCACGGTGGCGGCGGCATCGGCCAGACCTACCCCGGCAGTTGCGGAGATGTGCCGGGCAACGAGTATTC
>JBILPN010000303.1:0-5004 GCA_044373865.1 Luteolibacter sp.
TGGAGCTGGGAAACCCCAAGAAAATGCAGGCATTTGTCATGCTCGGGCGTGCCTTGGCGCAGGGTTTCGAGCATTGGCAGCGCCACCGCGATGCCTTCAGCCGGGGTGCCGATTTTCTGAACCGCGACGAACAAAAGCTGCTGGGCTTCAGAAATTTTTTCGAATTTTGGAAACTCTTGAATCAAGCGTTGCGCGTAGTTCTGCGTTTGTTCGGGTAGCTCGATGAGGGCGGAAATCCGTGCGAGGTGATAGAGGTGCTTGGCTCGGTTTTCCGGTTCCACGTCGTAGGCGGCGAGTTGCAGATAGGCGGCGTAGGCTCCATGCGGGTTTCCGCGCGCTTCGTGCAGATAGGCGCTTGCGGCGAGTTTGATCGTCTCAGGCGGGTTTTTCCCGCGCTTGGCGGCCTCAAGCTTGGCCAAGCTTTGCTCCAACTCTTCGCGAGAAATCCGCAGGCCTCCGTCATGCAGTTCGTCCGCTGCTCCGAGGGCATGAATGCGCGCTTTGGTGTCATCAATGGCGATTTCCGTGGCGGGCACGAGTTGGTAGATCGCCTCCGCCACCGCTGGCATCTCCGCGCTGAGCGCATCTCCGGCGAGCTTCATGAAGGACTCTGAGTGATGCCCCATCAGGAACGGCGCGATCACCAAGCCACCACGGTTTTTCCCGATGAAATCCAGGACGGCACGCTCGTTGCGCTGCGGGATGGCCGCGCGGACGAGCTCTTGAAATCCTGCGATGATGCCGGAATCTGGGCTTGGAAAATTCCGCTTGTTGTGAATGGCGATTTCCAAGTGCTCGCTGCCCTCCAGCAGGTGGCCAAGCCGATAGTGGGCAATCGCGGAATTGATGTGAAAGGCTCCTTGGGGAAAGCTGTCACGCGCCTTGTCGCGCTCTTCCATGAATTTTTGGAAACGGTTCAGTGCGAGCGCCCACTCCTCGGCAGCCAGCGCCGCTTCCCCCCACTTCAAGAGGGCCAATTTCTCGAACGGGTTTTGGGTGGTCGAGGCGGCGGTATTCGGGAAATCCTGGTAGCAAATTTCAAATGATTCCATCGCCGCCGCCCATTGCTTCAATTTCATCTCACAGATTCCACGGCGGTAGTGGACGACGCCGAACTGCGGCCCCAAGGCGTCTGCGGTGGCGATCTCGGCGACGGCCTGCTGGTGCAGCTTGAGCGCGCGCTCCCAATCCTGCGCGTTCATCGCGGTCTCGGCCGCGATCAAGCGCGCTTCAAGCGTGTCGGGTTGGCCGGCAACGGGCAGCAGCAAAAGCAACGAAACTCCAAACGCACGCAACCGCGTGCGGCGGCGGTCTGCGCGAGCTCTCATGGGCGAATGCGGAATTTCCAAAATTTGTGACAATGCGGAATAAAAAAGCCTGCGTCTCCGCTTCCCGCAAGTGAGAAGGCGTGCGGCCGTGGAAGATTCTGCGCCGGGCAAGTGCGAACTGTCGCGCAATTTTTGCAAATTTCCGGCTTGACCTGTTCATTTGATCACCATTAACTCATCCGCATGAGTTTGCAGTTACTTCAGAGCCGTCTCAAGCAGACATTTGGCTACGACGCGTTCCGACCGCTGCAGCGCGAAATCATGGAGGCCTCGCTTGACGGGCGAGACACGGTGGCGATTTTACCGACGGGCGCGGGGAAAAGTCTTTGCTATCAACTGCCAGCGCTGGTCCGCGGCGGGCTCACGGTGGTGGTTTCCCCGCTCATCGCACTGATGAAGGACCAGGTGGATCAACTGGAGGCAAGTGGCGTGGCGGCCACGTTTCTCAACTCCACGCTGGATGCGGAGGAGGGCAGGCGCCGCGTGGATGGCTTGCGCTCGGGCCTCTATCAATTGCTCTACGTCGCGCCTGAGCGACTCATGCTGCCAGACTTTTTAGGCCAGCTAAAGCTCTGGAATGTTTCCGCCCTCGCCGTGGATGAGGCGCACTGCATCAGTGAGTGGGGACATGATTTCCGCCCGGAATATCGCCGCCTCCGCGAAGTCAGGCAGTGGCTGCCAGACATCCCGGTCCTCGCTCTCACCGCCACCGCCACGGAGCGTGTGCGCGAGGACATGATCCGCCAACTGGAACTTCGCGACCCCGAGGTTTTCCTCGCCAGCTTCAATCGCCCGAATTTGCGGTATCAAGTGATCTCGAAGTCCGGGGCCGCCGCCCAGGTCTGCAACTTCGTCAACGCGCGCCCAGGCGAGTCCGGGATCATTTACTGCCAATCCCGGAAAACCACCGAGTCCATGGCGGCGACACTCTGTGCCCAAGGCTTTTCCGCAGTGGCTTATCATGCAGGCTTGGAAACTCTCGAACGCGCAAGGAATCAGGAGGCTTTCCTGCGTGATGAGGCGAAGATCGTCTGCGCAACCGTCGCCTTTGGCATGGGAATCAATAAACCCAACGTGCGATTCGTGATCCACGCCGATCTGCCCAAGAATATCGAGGGTTACTATCAGGAAACCGGGCGCGCTGGGCGCGATGGGCTGCCTGCTGATTGCCTCCTTTTGTTCTCGCGCGGCGACGTGACGAAATACTTGAAGTTTCTCGATGAAATCCCGGACGAGCAAGCGCGTGGCATCGCCCACCGGCAACTCGATCAAATGACGCACTTTGCCGAAAGTGACGAGTGCCGCCGCATCGGCCTGCTCGGCTATTTTGGCGAGTCCTGGCCAGCTGAAAACTGCGGGGCCTGCGACCACTGCCTGAGCCCACGTGAAAAATGGGACGCAACCACCGACGTCCAGAAGCTGCTGAGCTGCATCTTGCGCATTCGCCAGGCGGGCAACTTTTCCGTGGGGCTCAACCACGTTTCCGAAGTCCTCACTGGCGGAATGTCGGAGAAAATCCAACGCTGGAATCACCACTCGCTCACCACTCACGGCATCGGCAAGGATCAGCCGCGTCCCTACTGGGTGGATCTCGGGCGGAATTTGCTCCGTCTCGGACTGCTCGTCGCCAGCGAGGATAAATTCCCCACGGTCTCGGTCTCACAAGCTGGGCTCGATACGCTGAAAAAGCGGGAAAACGTCTGGCTCACCCGCCCGCTAAGCAGCCCACGCGACAAACCAAGCGCCCGCAGTGGTGACATTCCATGCGATCCCGAGCTCTTCGAGCGGCTGCGCAGTGTCCGCAAGGAGCTTGCAGACGCCCGCAATGTCCCACCCTATGTGGTTTTCTCGGACGTCACTCTCCGCCACATGAGCCGGGATTACCCGGAAACCGACCCTGCCCTCCTGAAAATCCCCGGCGTAGGTGAGAAGAAGAGGGAGGATTACGGCGCCGCCTTCCTCGCGGTCATCAAGGATTGGCTTTCGGAAAATCCTCGCCAAGAATTTTCTCCGCTTGAGGTCCTGCCCTCACAAGGAGCTCCCTCAAAAGTCATTGCGATTCTCAATGGCACCACTCTGGAGACTCTCGGCCTGTTCCAACAGGGGAAATCCATCCCCGAGATCGCTGCCATCCGCGGACTTTCGGATTCCACCATCGAGGGGCACTTGGCCCAAGCCATCGAATCCGGTGAGTCAATCGACACAAGCCAACTCTACACCGCCCAAGAAGAGCTGGAGATGCGCCAGGCCATGGACGGCTATGATGAACCTGCCCTAAAACCGGTCTTCGAACAACTGGGCGGTAGAATCAGCTACGGCAAACTGAAGCTTTTTCGCATTCTGAAATGCCAAGCTGGCTGAAAAGCCAGAAAAGCCAGAAATGACCGCCGTGGCCCGCTGCCATCGAGCGCTCATCCTGTGGAGGGCTTGCTGCTGCCACGCAAATTGCGGGAAATTGGCCACTTTTCCTCAAGATCTTGCCCAGCCCTGACACCTCTCAGGGCTGCAAGGAGTTGACAATTTGACACTTTCTTGAATTCACAAGTCGTTGATTTTCAAGGTATGTCTCAAGAAAAATTCGCGGATTCGGCTTTTTCAGTTTGCCGCGGGGGCGAATCGCGGCTAATGCAAGCACGCGTTGAGGGTGAAGCCGTCGCGCATTCATCTTGATTTTCCAGAGACGCATGATCCGAATTTCTACCCTAGCCCTCCTCGCGCTCGTTGCAGCCTTGTTCACCAGTTGTGGAAATTCTCGCTTGGATTCATTGTCCAAGGCAGGGTTCCCAACCGGAGCTGCGCTTTTCGGCAACAAAGAAAGTTTTGAGATCCCAGCCGCCTCTGCAAGGGCCATCGCAGCAGCTGCTGGCAAGCCCCGCGACAAGCACGCCATGCCAGTTTACGCCTTCAGCGATCGCACCCGCGTGGTCCGGACCACGGCCTACACTTGCTCAGAGGACGACCATTTGATTTATGGCAATAAGAACGCGACCGGCACCGTGCTACGCTACAGCAGCCGAGTGCGCAGCGCCGCTGCCGACTGGTCATTTTACCCGGTTGGAACGACGTTCAGGATCAAAGGCTTGCCCTATTTGTATGTCGTGGATGACTACGGCTCAGCTCTTCTTGGCACCGGCACAGTGGATCTTTACAAGCCGAGCAAGGAAGTGATGGGCCAGTGGGGCCGCCGCACCGTGGAAATGACCGTCGTGCAATGGGGGTCTTTCACCCGCAGCGCTGAACTTCTCAGCCAACGCACGCACCACGAGCATTGCCGTAAAATGCTGGTTAATATCGTGCGCCAACAACCCAGCCTGGCCCGTCTCGCAAAGCGCTGAACTCAGGAATCAATCGATCCGACTCCGCGTTTCGCAAACGCGGGCCGAGTGGTCCTGAGAGGGATGGCTCCAAAAAGGCGCCAATGACGTTCCGCGTGATCTGCGGTGCAACGCGCACGGGTGATTCTCAGCGATAAGATTTTTCTCATATCGCACAGCGGGCTAGGGGGGTGTCACGCCGCGCAATGAGGAAAACTCGATGGTCTTGGAAAAACGAGCACCTCGGACTGCGCGCAGCCCGCTGCCGCTTTTGCCAAGACAGCCCGCTGTCCAGCCAAAACCCCGAATGAGCCACTCAAGCAAAGCAATTCTCCCCGCCGCCGCCTGACATCCAGCGCTTC
>JBILPN010000660.1:0-2528 GCA_044373865.1 Luteolibacter sp.
TTAGAAGGCTGGTTTGTCCTTTGCCGCGCGACTACCGCGCCTCCGGGACAGCAACCACCCTGTTGGGCAACACTAAAACGGGTTCCACCCAATGCAACCTAATTGATATAAATTCGCCAAAGCAGAACTAACCGCTAATTGTAATGAATAAACATTGCATCGCCTTCCCGGACCGCGTATATATAAAGAATGGCACTGATCGTTCGTATCGATGTTGACCGCCCTTACGGACGGAGTCCAGTCTGGCGGCACATGTGCAGTCGTGTCAGTTCCAATTTCTATTTCCCGAAGATCCAAGCCCTTGGCTACCTGACTGAGTTGAAGACCATGCTGCAATGGCTGAATGAGCGTCGTGCCCGCTCTTACGTATTCTTTCGCCGGTGTACGCTGCCATCGCAGTCGATTCTGGAAGTTCTGGATCGAGGCGGCCATGAGATCGGGCTGCACCTTGAGGACTCGCGCTCTTTTGAAACTTTTGCAGACGAGAAACACTCGCTGGAGCGGCATCTCGGCAGACCGGTTACCGCAGTTTCGAAGCACGGTTCGGGGCGGGCTCGTTATGGCCGCCGTCATCACGCGCCCTACGAACCGGAAAAGTACATCGAGTGGGCTGGCCGGACTGGAATGAATGTGTTTTTCGGTAATCTCGAGAATCCGGCGTTGCCCGCCGCCCCTGCGCCGGGGGTTCGGGTTTTCCCGTCGGCTTTCTGGCTGGAGCCCGCCTGGCGCGACACGAAGGCGTTCCCGACGGCTTGGTTGAAATCGCACGCCCGTGCGCGTGACGTGGTGATGCTGGTTCATCCTGAGAACGTGCTGTCCAGCCCGGAGCTGGCGCATGAGTTCCGCGGGTTGATCGGTGAACTGGACACCGCGATACTGTCATGAGCGCCGCCGTCAACAATCGCAAGGCGATCCTCATGATGGCCTACACGCACTACGAGTCGGATCCGCGGGTGATACGCGAGGCCGAAGCTGCGGTGAGTGGAGGCTTCGACGTAGACTTCCTCGCGCTGCGGCTGAACCACAATCCGGCGGTCGAGAATGTCCGCGGTGTGCGGGTGCTCCGGGTGGCGCAGTCCCGGTATCGTGGCGGAGGCCATGTGAGCTATCTCGCTTCCTATCTGCAGTTCTTCCTGCGCTGTTTTGGGCTAAGCACAATGCTCCACCTCAGGCGGCGTTACGTTGCGATCCACGTGAACAATATGCCGGACTTTCTCGTGTTCAGCACCCTGATCCCGCGCTTGTTGGGCGCGAAGGTGATTCTCGATATCCACGATCCCATGCCGAACACGTTCGTCGCGAAGTTTAAGAGTGGGGAAAGCGGGTTCTTCTATCGCTTGCTGCTTTGGCAGGAGCGCCTCAGCGCCGCCTATTGTCATCGCGTTATCACCGTGCATCACCCGGTGCGCGACGGCATCCTGGTTCAGCATGGCCTGTCGCCGGAATCCATTGAGGTGATCGCCAACTTTGCGGACGAGGAGCTTTTCCGTCTGCGGGAGCACTATCAGGTGGGAGATGTCATCCGGCTCGTATTTCACGGCACAATCCTCGAGCGCTCGGGATTGCGCCCGCTGATGCAGGCCTTGGCGAAGGTGCGGCATAGGGACCGGATTCGTTGTCGGATCATCGGCGAGGGGGATTTTAGCCAGACTTTGCGCGGTTTGATCGAATCGCTGGGACTTGGCTCAATGGTCGAGTTCGACAATCGCAGCTATCCAGTGCACGAAATCCCGGCCCGAATCAACGATTGTCACGTCGGTATTATTCCGTTGGAACTGTCGACGGTGACCAATTACGCGTTGCCGCTCAAGCTGGTCGAATATATCGCTATGGGGCTGCCGGTCATCAGTATTCGCAGTGCGGCGATAACCTATTACTTCAAGGAACAGGACTGCCTGTTTTACCAGTGGGATGATCCTGCCTCCTTGGCGACGGTCATTGATGCTTTGGCTGAGAACCCGCGGCTCCTACAGCAATACCGGGATCGGTCCGTGGCTATCCGCCACCGGTTTCTGTGGAGCCACGAGAAGCAGAAATACATCGAATTGCTGTGCGGCTTGGCGGGAGAAGCTCCGCTCGCCGCCCCCGTGGCGGAGGCCGCATGATCACGCAATTGGAAAACCGTATCGCCGGCGTTGTGCATTGGATGGAGGAGCACGACTACCGGGCGTACGAACCGGGTGACGGTAATCTTTCCTTTCTCCGTGCGTTCACCTTCGAGAACCTGGCCCTCCAGTGTCTCCACACGGCAGTGGTAATGCGCATCCCTTTCAATATCCGTCCGATTCTCGGAATCCGCCCGCATCGCTCCACCAAGGGCACGGGCTACATGGCGTGGGGCTATTTAAAGATGTCTGCGCTCACGGGCGATGAAAGCTATCGCCGCCGTGCCGTCGCATGCTTGGATTGGTTGACGGAGAACCGGTCGCCGGGCTTTCCGCAGCACTGCTGGGGCAATCATTTTGATTTCTGCACGCGCGGCGGCAAGTCGAATGCCTTCTCGCCCATCATGCCGTGGACCGCGCTCA
>JBILPN010000010.1:0-16770 GCA_044373865.1 Luteolibacter sp.
GCTCTCGTCTTGCCTGCCTTTTCCCAAACGCTCCATGCGTCCCCAATCCAGTGGTCGAATTCAGGGACAGATTTCAATGCGGCTGCAAGTTGGATCGGCGATGTCGCTCCCGGAGCGGCGGATCTCGCCACGTTTTCGGGGGCACCGCTCACGAATCCGGTGCTCAGCGCACCAAGCACGGTCGCGGGCCTCGTCTTTGCCGACGCGGAGGCCAGCGGCTACGGCTTGTCTGGTAGCACGCTAACACTCGGCGTGTCCGGCATTGATGCCAGTGCGCTGTCGAGCGGCACCAACAGCATTTCTAGCAATCTCACCCTAGCCAATGGCGGCCAAATTTGGGACGTCGGCACCGGTGCCACGCTCGCGCTCAGCACTGGCAGCTTCTCGCGCAGCATTGGCAGCACTCTGAATCTTCAAGGCGCTGGAACCGTGTCGGCCGCAATGACTGGCCTCGCGAACGTGAATGGAATTCTTGGCCCATGGGCAAGTGTCGGCTCAGGCAGCACAACACGTTACGCCACTCTATCAAGTGGAAATATCACCAGTTTCACCACGGCAACAGCAGCGGCCGCGTTCGGATGGCCAAGCAGCAACAACAACACGTTCAACTACGACGTCGCAGCGGTCCAAGGAAGTCTTGGCGTTGGTAGACAGGGAAACACGGCTCGCTACACCGGTGTGGCCGGCATTCAGAACTGGGGAAATAACAACACCACGACCGTCACACTCAATGGTCTGTTGAACGTTGGCAGCGGAACTTTAACTTTCAGCGAAGCTGGCGGGACAAGCCAAGGTCAGCTTGGAGTTGGGACGAACAATGGCAATACGTTGGTCCTTTCTGCGGCAAACGCGGACATCACGATTAAAATCCCAATCGTTAACACCGGTGCCAATGCTGGATCCCTCGTGGTGACCGGTCCGAATACGGTGAGCATCGACAGCGCCGGCGGCGTGAGCACCTACACCGGCTCCACCACGCTTGCCAGCGGAACGCTGCTCGTGAACGGGGTTGGCAATATCAACAGCACCAGTGGCATCACCATCAATGGCATAGGTGCAAAGTACATCCACACCAGCACGGTGGCATCCACGCGGGCGATCAATTTACTCAATGGTTCTCTGGACGGCACCGGAAGCCTCGGCGCAACCACTCTTGCCAGCGACTCGCAAAATACCATTGCCAATGGCAACGGTGGGACGGCGGCTCTTAGCTTTGAATCTCTGAGCTTCGGCGGTGCCGCAAGTGTGATCGCCAATCGCGGAGTTGCCACTCCTCTGGTGGTCACCGGAGCTTTGACGACCACTCCTGCCAATGGCAAAGTTGCCATTCAGGCAGCAGGTCTGCTGGCGAATGGAATGGTCCGTCTCATCAGTTTCGGCAGCTTCACCGGCAGCATTGCGGATTTTGAGATCTCGACTCCGGATTTAGGCGCCCGCCAAGTTGCTACTCCAACGCTGGATGGGAACCACGTCGCGCTGAATATCAGTGGCGAGACTCTCATCTGGACCGGCGCCAACGATGGATCATGGACCACCACCATTTCCGGCGATCATGCCGGTCCTAACAATTGGGTGACTGGCCAGTCGAAGGCTCCCACCAATTTTTGGCAAGCTGACAATGTCGCGTTCAATGACAGCTATCCACAAGGTGAATCAAACATCTCTATCGCTGAGTCGAATGTCGTGATCAATGACAGCGTTAATCCTGCGTCCACAAGCTTCAATAACAACTTGGTGGATTACACCATCGATAGCTATGGCGATGGCATCGCCAGCGGCTCTCTCACAAAGACGGGCACGGGGACGCTGACCATCCTCGGCACGAACACTTACACTGGAGCAACCACCCTCGAGGGTGGGGTGATTCGCCTTGGCGACGGCTCGATCGACGGCACCATCGCAAACACCAGCACGGTGACGAATCACGGAACGCTCGCCTACCAAGTCGTCGGCGCGCGCACCGCGCCCTATCCCGTCACCGGATCGGGAAATGTCACAAAAAATGGTGCGGGAACTTTGACCATCACTGGCAATGGCTCCTATTCGGGAGGAACCATTCTCTCCGAAGGCTCGATCACTCTCGCCGGCGCAGGCAACCCGGGATCGGGGGAAATTCAGCTGGCGGATGGCACCATGCTGAACATCAATAAGACGCAGACTCTTTCCAATGTTGTCTCGGGTGAAGGGGATATCACCACCACCGGAACCACCACGGTCAACGGAGATTTCAGCGCATTTAGCGGAACCTACACTCATAACAGCAGCACGGCTTCCACGGCATTCAACACGTCCAGCAGCACAAGCAAAAACGCGGTCTATCATATCGCGACTGCGCAAGGAAGTGCCCAAGGGCTGATCGCGGGCGGAGTTGGCGACTACACCTTGGAAATGGGCGCTCTCACGGGCATCACGGGTTCGCTCATTCGCGGCGGACTCACAGTCTCTGGCACCACATTGCTCAAAGTTGGAAATCTCAATCTGGATAGCACGTTTGCTGGATCGATCACCAATGGAACAACCAAAATTCTCGGCCTAACAAAAGTGGGCACTGGTGTGCTTACGCTTTCAGGCGCGAGTAGCTATTCCGGGCCGACTTTGGTTTCGGCAGGCACTTTGCAAGTGACGGGCAACCTCGCTGCGGCCAGCTCGGTGACCGTGGCCGCTGGCGCGACTCTCAGTGGCACTGGCACGCTGGCTGGAACACTCAGCAGCGAGGGAACCGTGGCACCTGGAATCACAACGGGCACCCTCAGCACCGGGCCGGCAAATTTGACGGGAACCTTGGCCATCGAAATCGATGGCGCGGCCCACGACCGCCTCGTCTCGACGGGGGCAATCAATCTTGGGGCCGCAAACTTGAGCATCACGCTTCTCAGCGGAGGATTCACGGAAGCATCCTATGTGATCGCTGAAGGCACGGAGTTCATCGGATCCCTCGCAAATGTGCCTGCGGGCTACACGGTTAGCACAGTTGCTGGCGGTGCAGGACAGCAGTTGATTCTCAGCTTGGAAAATGCTTCTGCTTACGATTCTTGGGCATCGGCTCAGGGGCTGACGGCTGCCAACAGCGCTGCCAATGCAGACCCAGACCATGATGGCGTCGGAAATGCATTGGAGTTTGTTCTAGGTAGCAATCCACTGATCTCAGATGCATCACGCCTCCCTCAGGTCTCCGTCACTGCCAGTGAGATGATCTTCTCTTTCACTCGTGAGGACGCCTCGGAAGCTGAACTTGCGCTGGAGTTTCAACACAGTGCAAACCTCAGCACTTGGACCTCGATCCAAATCGGTGCGGACAATGCTAGCAGCGCTCCCGGTGTGAGTATCATTGAGAATGATGCCAATCCAGACCAAGTCACCATCACGCTTCCCAAGGGCACCGAAGCCAAGCTCTTCGGACGTCTCCAAGCAGTGAAATAAGAACCCATCTCCCCCTACGCAATCCGTGCCCCGGGTTCCGCTTGCCAAGCGGTTCCCGGGGTTTCTTTCGCAAAATCTTCCGGTTCCTTTCCTTCAAACTCGAATCCAAAATTCAATTTCAACTTTTCTCGATGACTCACTGCCGCCTTGCCATCCATTTCTCAGTCTTTCTTGCTTTAAGCACCTTTCTCAAGGCTGGCTTCACCTATGTGGATGCAGTGGATGGCAACTCTGGAAATACGACCTTGTCAGATGGCAGCCCCTTGTTTGCAAATGATAGCTCGGGGAGCACAACCTGGAGGCAGCGGGATGATGTCGCATTCGGCGCGTCCGGAACAATTTTTGAAGGAATCGAACCTTCACCGGAAATCAAAACCCGGATCAGCGGACTGGTCGCGGGAAAATCCTATCGCATCGTCGTTCATTTTTGGGACCCGGACTCGACGGCGGAGGACTGGAACATTCGTGCAGGTTTCTCAAGCGGAAATCTCAGCACTTACACCCGGGTCGCGGGGGAGGTCACGGGTTCTCTTGGCTCGCTCTTGTCCAGTTCTCTCAGCTATGATCTGGCACCAAATTTAGTGGCATCAAGCTCACGCAGCAACCTCGCCGCACAACTTGGAACCGCAGTCGCGAATGATGAGGGTCAAATTGAGGTTTTTATCGACGATTCGAACAGCGCGAATGTGAACGTTCGAACGTGGTATGATGGAGTTTCCTACGAGGCAAGCGAGCTCCCGGTGGAAATGCGGACCACTTACGTAGATGCTTCTATCAACAATACGACGCGCTGGGACGCGTTGCCATTCAGTCCTGCTCCAGACAGCACCACTGGCGCGGATAACAATTGGGAGATTCGAACGCTTGGGAATCTTAGCACGGTGATGGAATCCAACAATGAGGCTGCCGAAGATGCACCCCTGCTCGTCACAAGCATTCGCCAACTCAGCCCAAACACGACTTATGTCATTTATGCCTACTTCTGGAGAACTTCGGATAACTGGCGCTTGAAGGCCACGGTAAACCCCGCCGACATCAACCAGAACCAAACGCCGGATGACCGCTCAGATGATTTCCTGCCAAGCTCGCCACGGACACATTTCGCTGGAACGAACCATGTCTCCGGCACGGCCACTCTCGCAAAATCGGCATCCAACACTCCATTTACCGCCACTCCTCTGGTGGTCGAGGCAAATCGGACCCTCATGCAAGCGTCACTTGGAACCGCCACAAGTGATAGTTCCGGAAAAATCTTAGTCTATATCGACGATTTTGCAAACAGCGACCAATCCGCACGCACATGGTATGATGGAATCGGATATAAAACTGCTCTCCCGCTCCTCGCAAATGCCGATGAAGATGGCGACGGACTTGATAACGGCACGGAATCCACGTTGGGGACCAATCCCTACATCTCAGACTCGGACGGCGACACACACACGGATGGAGCTGAAGTTGCTGCCGGTTCGGATCCGCTGGATCCTCGTTCGATTCCCCCTCTCCCAGGCAACTCTCTTCAAATCACTGCGGATGGAGTCTGGACTTGGTTCAATGATGAGCGGGCGATCTTCCATGAAGGCGCTCTCTTCACCGGCTATGTGAAACGCAACGGCCAATATGGTGTGACCCGCTACAATCTTGAGACAAATGAAAGCTTCGACATGGTCATCAGCACTGGAAATTCCCAGCAACAGGATGATCATAACAACCCATCCATCACGATCATGCCGGATGGCAAGCTGATGATTTTATATGCCAAACACCTTGGTGGTTCTCAGTTCTATCAGCGCACCTCGCTGGTCAATCAACCCTCGTCCAATTCGGATTGGGGCCCGGAAATCGCTCATTCGCTGCCGGCAAACAATACCTACAACAACACTTACATTCTAAGCGATGAATCCAATAAAATTTATAATTTTCACCGTTGTCTAAACTTCAATCCGACGATCACTCGATCTAACGATCTGGGCAAAACTTGGCAGTTGCCGGTGCAATTCATCGAAGTTGGAAGCAACAATGTCAGGCCTTATCCACGTTACTCCTCAAACAAAAAGGACCGCATTGATTTGATTTACACGGATGGGCACCCCCGCGATGTCGACAACTCGATCTACCACATGTTTTATCGACAGGGCAATTTTCACAAAACAGACGGAACTTTGATCGATTCGTTCGCAAATCTTCCTCTTGATCACCAAGGCGGCCAGCGTGGGTCCGTCATTTATCAATTCTCTAGCTCCGCATGGGGGCCGGGGCAGGGGCCGAACGATTGGATTCCAAATGCGCGGGGGTGGACATGGGATGTGCATGTGGCAAAGGACGGCAAACCAGTTTGTGTCTTCCAGGCGCAACTAGGCAGTGATTCCACATGGTCGAGTTCACGGATCTACTACTATTACGCCCGCTGGACGGGTTCGGAGTGGCAGAAGCGCTTCATCGCCCAGGCTGGGCGCGGGATTTATGCAGCCGAGTCTGACTATGGCGGCGGAATGACGTTGGATCCCGAGAATCCAAACGTTGTCTATATTTCCTCGAATGCGGCAAATCCATTTGCGCTTGATGACATCAACAATGTCCCGCTCAAAACCAACGCGCGCTTCGAAATCTATCGAGGCATTACCCGCGATGGCGGTATCACTTTTGACTGGGAGGCGATCACCTCAAACTCCGAGGCCGACAACCTGCGCCCGATTATCCCTGAAAATCATCGCTTCGATCACGCAGTCATTTGGTTCAATGGAACTTACACCAGCTATACCAACTACAACACCCGTGTGCTGGCGATTCTTCGGAACCAATTGCACATCAAGACTTCCTCTCTATCACCAAGCTCGAAGACGGGCATGCTTACATGGTCGTCTTCTCCAGGCTTCACCTATCGAATCACGGGGTCCACCGATCTTGCTGGGTTTCCACACGCCGCCGCTGAGGGAATCGACTCACAAGGAAACACCACCACTCAAGCCTTTGTATTTCCTCCACCGCTGCACAACTCGCCCAATGCGTTTTTCAGGGTTGAGACGGAATAGTCATTAACAATGCTTAAAGGATGGAATGTTTGAATGTTCATCAACGTTGCAAAAACCATCCCGTGATGCTCATGCGTGTCTTTTTCGCGGGTAAAACTTCATGCCAAAAGTCGCCTGCTAGAAAACACACCATCGTGCCTAAGCGAGGTTCGACGATTGTATACGGCCCATTTCGTTCACCCGGTGTTGTCCACAACTTGAGCTCACCTCCATCCCCCACCTGCCAATCCGGGTTCAAGTAGAGAATTACGGTGACAATACGCTTTGTAGTCCCTGCGTGACGATCGAGATGTGCGCGGTAAAATGCCCCCTCGGGATAAATGGCGAAATGCCCTTCAAACCCGAAGAGTCCCAGATAGAATTGTTGATTCAACGCAAGTCGCAGGGTTTCGATTTTTGCTAACCAGATTTCCTGCTCGATCGAGCTTTCTCCCGGTTCAAGCCACATGACATGGTCGCGGCGAACTTCCTCTCTGACTTCAAGTTGTTCCCCCCGGCCGACTCCGGCGCGTCGGAAGCCGCCTTGGTCGAAGCCACTTGCGCACTCGCCCATCAAACGGCGCGAGTCTTCATCGCTCATGCATTCTGGCACCGCCGCCCAACCCTGCCGCTCCATCGAATTCATGAGGTCCTTCACAAGCACCAAAAGCACGATTCCATCACAAGCGACCAGACAATTCGTTCTAGAATCGAGGTGGACTTGTTCCTTAAAATGATGACACGGGGAGTTGATTGAGTTTGCTGGGTAGTCTAGAATTCTCGCATGGCTGAAGTTTTTTCAAAGTTCGACTTGGTTCCCGGTGATCTCGCGCCTGACTTTTCGTTGCCCGATGCCAGTGGCAAATTTCACTCACGGAAGGAATCTGCTGGCCCAAACGGCATGCTGCTTGTGTTTGCCTGCAACCATTGCCCATTCGTCACACACCTTGCCGCAGAATTGGGCGATTTCTCTCGTGAAATCTTGAAACGCGGAGTTTCCACCGTCGCAATCAATTCAAACGACATTCAAAAATACCCCCAAGATGGCCCCGAACCCATGCTGCAATTCGCCAAGGAGATGCACTGGAATTTTCCCTATCTCATCGATGCTTCTCAAGAAGTCGCAAAATCTTACGGGGCTGCATGCACCCCGGACTTCTTTCTTTTCGACGGGAGAGCAACGCTATTTTATGCGGGTCAGTTCGATGAAACTCGGCCAAGAAGTGGCAAAAAACCTCATGGGGCCGATCTGCGTGATGCGGTGAACCGCATGCTGGCTGGAGAAAGTCCTCCTCGGTCAAGCCTACCTAGCAGCGGCTGCAATATCAAATGGCTCCCTGCCACCAGTGACTAACAAACTTGGAGCGCACATTTTGCGGATGGCTTTCTATCAGGATTGTTATTACACTACACTGTCTCGCCGCATACACAGATTCTAACTAGCAGATACATCCCCCAACAATTTCATTTCCTCAATGAACGCGAGAACGTGGTCGGGAGTTGGCGCGCGAGCCGCCACGCCAGCTGCAATTCTCAGTGGCTCGGGCTGGGGTGTGAGTCGCCGCGTGAGAACCCTGCCATCTTCTTCGCGCACCATTCGCGAGGTCTCTGCGATGATTGCGCAGCCCATGTTCGCCTCAATCGCAGCAGTTAGGCTTGAGATTCCGTCAAATTCACCCGCGATTTTTGCCTGAATGCTTCGTGCCTTGAAGTAGCCAATCATGCGCATCCAGTAATCCGGATATTCCTCCCGATCATACAATAGGAGACGCTCACCATTAAGGTCCGAGTCGCTGATCCTTTCTAAAGCTGCCAAGCGGTGATCGGGGCTTAGCGCCACACACCAACCGCATTCTCGCAGCAGCGTCCATTCGAAGGCTTCGCCTGCGGCACACGGAACAGTGACCATCAAATCAAGTTTTCCCGCAAGCACACCGCGTTGCATCTCAAGCGTTGAAATATCTTGCAGAGTTACCTTCACCGCGGGGTGGAGTTGGGTGAAGCGCGCAATGGCAATTGGCAGGAAATCCGCTGCCAAGGACGGCGAATAGCCGATGCGCAGCGGGAGTCCATCCGCCACCGCCCGCACACGAAGTTTCATGGCATCACAGTAGTCCAACAACTTTTTTGCATCAGTCACCAAGGCAACCGCCGCAGGGGTCAAGGCAAATGATCGTGCTGCCCGGTCCAATAATACCACACCAAGATCTTCTTCCAAGGCTTTGACCTGACGACTCAACGCCGGCTGCGTAAGTCCAAGCCGCCGCGCCGCAGCGCTGATGCCTCCATCCTCAGCGATTGCAACAAAATGCTTAAGTTGTTTCAATTCCACCTCCGAATCGTGGCACAATCTCTTCTGAATGACCAGCCGGAAGGACGCCGAAATGGATTCAACATTCTCCACATTCATGCATCTACGGCATGGTTTCCATGCAAGCTTTGCATTGGCCGTGTTGGAATTCATAGACTAAAAGTTTAAACGAATGAATTCACCTACACTCACCATTCGCCGCGCAAGCGAGCGCGGCCACGCAAACCACGGATGGCTCGATAGCCGCCACAGCTTCTCCTTTGGCGATTACTACGACCCCGCGCACATGGGATTCCGCTCGCTCCGTGTCATCAATGATGATTGTGTCGCCCCACGTGGTGGTTTTCCGAGCCATCCGCATAAAGATATGGAAATTTTTTCCTACGTGCTCGCTGGGCGCCTGGCTCACCAAGACTCAATGGGCAATCAACGAGAGCTCAAACCCGGCGAAATCCAGTTGATGCGCGCTGGCAAGGGTGTCAGCCATTCGGAGTTCAATCCTAGCAGCACGGAAGAGGTGCGCTTCCTTCAAATTTGGATCACTCCCTCAGAACGCGGCCTTGATCCGGCCTATACCGAGTGGACACCGGCTGAAACTTTGCCTGTGAGTCCCAAACAGTTGGTGATCTCCGCAGATGGTCGAGAGGGCTCTGCACGCATCGCGCAGGATGCTTCGATCTATCGAATCCTAACCGGTGCTGGTATTGTTGTCACGCACCAAGTCACTGCGGGTCGAGGGATTTGGCTGCACGTCATCCGTGGCGAGGCCATACTTGCAGGCACCGTTCTAAGGCCGGGAGACGCGGCGTCGCTGGAAATCGCCACGACGCTTGAAATTCAAGCCGGTGCAGCTGGCTTAGAAGCGCTGCTATTTGATCTCCGCTAAATCTCACCAAAACCTAACATTCCAATCGATCAACATGAAAATCACATCACTCCAATTCGTTTCCGCCGTCTGCCTTCTGCTGTCTTCCTGTGAGAACCCTGCGGACAAGACCACCGCCGCCACAGTTCGTGACGCGGTCGAGATCGAGACTCTTGCTGACAATAAAGGGAAAACCTATCGCTTTACGTCAAATTCAAAAATCCTCTTCACGGGTTCAAAGGTGACTGGCAGTCACAGTGGTGGTTTCAAAAACTTCGAGGGTTCTTTCACTCTTGCGAATGATCAATTGCTCGCATCCGGTCAGCAAATCACAATTGATATGAACTCCCTCTGGTCGGACGACGAAAAGCTCACGGGGCATCTCAAAAGCGAGGATTTTTTCAATGTTGCCAAGCACCCGCAAGCGAGCTTCGAGCTTACGGGGATTAAGCCTGTAAGTGACGGAAATTACGAGGTTTCCGGGAATCTTGCGCTCAATGCAGTCACCAAAAACATCAGCTTCCCTGCCAGCGCGGCCATCACGAACGAAACAGCAATCATTCAGGCGAAGTTTGATATCAATCGCAAAGACTTCGGCATCGTCTATGCCGGAAAAACCGACGACCTGATTCGCGATGAGGTCGTGATTGAGTTGAACATGGAAGCCGTGCCTGAAAATTGATTCTGCCATCCCCAGAATATAACAGCGGCATCACCGTAGCCTTGAAAAGTGCAATCGATTGGGTGCCGCGGACAAGCGCGGCAAATAAACTGCACCTCGCCGCATTTTCCGGTAAAACCGCCGCCATTCTAGCAGCCTCTCCCGGTGGCTATGGCGGCTCCCGTGGCCTTGCTCAACTTCGTCCCTTCTTGGAAAATATTGGAATCTCTGTGATTGCTGAACAAGTCACCCTTCCAAAAGCACATGAGTTGATCCATGCGGATGGTAGCTTGATAGATTCTACTCTAGAAAGCACCATCCGCTCGCTTGGGGCGACACTTGTCGAAGTGATGAAGTCCAAGGCGCAAGTCGCATAGCTGGTTAACGTGGGATCAAAGCCGTGCCGCGAGCAATTCGCGTTGGAAAATGAGCTCTTTTGGGAGGTGGTCATACAAATCGATGAACAACTCACCTTGACTCACCAACTCGGCTTTCCACTCGGCGCGGTTGAATGCCATGCATTTTTGGTAGCTTTCCTCGGTGAAGCCATCGAGGCCCTCAATGTTGAAGTCCTCGAAAGCCGGAGTCCACCCGATTTGCGTTTCATACCCTGCTGCTGATCCATGGCAGCGTTTGACGATCCACTCGAGGACGCGCATGTTTTCGCCGTATCCCGGCCACAGAAACTTGCCGTCGGCATCTTTGCGGAACCAGTTGACATGGAAAAATCTTGGCAAATGCTTGAGGTGGCGGCGCATTTCTAACCAGTGACCGAAATAGGCTCCCATGTTGTAACCGCAGAAGGGCAGCATCGCCATTGGGTCGCGGCGGACCTTGCCAATCGTTCCGGCCGCTGCCGCAGTCATTTCAGATCCCATGGTCGCACCCACATACACTCCGTGGCTCCAGTTGAATGCTTGATAGATTAATGGCATGGTGGTGGGGCGGCGCCCGCCAAAGATAATTCCATCAATCGGAACTCCATCAGGATTCTGCCACTCCGGATCAATCGTCGGGCACTGCTCGGCAGGGGCGGTGAACCTTGCGTTGGCATGCGCTGCGGTCCGTCCGCAATCTGGCGTCCAGTCGCGCCCGGTCCAGTCAATGAGGTGCGCTGGTTTTTCCTCGCTCATCCCTTCCCACCACACATCTCCATCATCGGTGAGACCGACGTTGGTGAAAATGGAGTTCTCCTTCATCGACTCCATCGCGATGGGATTGGTCTCGTATGCGGTTCCCGGTGCGACACCGAAAAATCCAGTTTCGGGATTGATCGCGTGCAGTTTGCCATCTGCGTGCGGCCATAGCCATGCGATGTCGTCACCGACAATCGAAGTTTTCCAGCCCGCATCCTGATAGCATTGCGGCGGAATTAACATGGCCAAATTTGTTTTGCCACAGGCCGACGGAAATGCAGCGCTGAGGTAAGTTTTGGTGCCGTCGGGTGCATGGACGCCCACGATCAGCATGTGCTCCGCCATCCACTGGTGTTCGCGCGCAATGTTCGATGCAATTCTTAGTGCAAGGCATTTCTTGCCTAACAATGCATTGCCGCCATAGCCAGAACCATAGGACATGATCTCACGGGTCTCTGGGAAATGAACGATGTATTTGTCGTCATTGCAGGGCCAGCTAACATCTTCTTGCCCTGCTTCTAGGGGCGCGCCTACCGAGTGGAGACATGGAATGAATTGTCCATGCCCGTCACGCTTTTTCGGCAGTGCGCCAGCCGCTTCACGTTCCAAGCGGTCAAGAACATGCGATCCCATGTGGCACATGATCCGCATGTTTACAACCACATACGCGCTGTCCGTTATCTCCACACCAATTTTTGCGAGTGGTGAATCGAGGGGTCCCATGCAAAATGGAATGACATACATGGTCCGTCCCTTCATGGAACCACGAAATTTCTCGGTCAAGCGCTCGCGCATTTCTGCCGGGTCGGCCCAGTGGTTCGTTGGCCCAGCTTCGTCGGGACGCTTCGAGCAAATAAAGGTCCGGTCTTCCACGCGTGCGACGTCTGACTGGGTTGAACGCGCGAGAAACGAATTCGGCCGTTTCGCTGGATTCAACCGGGTAAACGTTCCCTTCTCGACCAACAAGCCCGTCAATTCATCCCATTCAGTTTGTGAGCCATCACACCATTGAACGCAATCCGGCGCGCAACGATCTATCATTTCATCGACCCATTTTTGTAAAGCGGTGTGAGAAGTTTTAGCGGTGCTTTTCATGTCCAAACATTGAGTCAGAAAAAACGCTGATTTGCAATAAGATGCGGCGAATTGGCGTGAATTCGGCAAAATATGCGGGATCGCGCCATGTTCGCGTGTTAAATGTTAAGAAAGTTCAGCTTTTAAAGCCGGAGGAAATCTTGCAGGCGTGTTGAGAGAAGGATGCAGCTTATCCGGGAACTCGGATAGGCCAACTCCAGTGCTGCCCGATACGCTTTCATCTGTCCACTGTAACGAGTTGCTAATACCTGCAGATCCTCAACGGCATCCGTCTTGAAATCAATCAACTCCACGGCGACAACGACCCCATCGGAATCCCGGTGAAGATGCAGGCGGTCGATGACCCCGCTAAGCCACTTCTCGTCTAGTGTTGCGTCCACCGCTTGTTCTCGGAAAAGATCGATTGTCCGATTCGCACGCGTGAACAAATCACGAAGCTTGGTGTTGTTTAACAACTCTGTGACCAACCGGCCAGCCTCGGAGTAAGGTAGCTTGGGTTCTTCTTCATCGATCCAACCCACCCGCTCGAAGGCTGCATGAACCTCTGTGCCAAAAATCATGCCGTGCGGAGAGTGCACGATGCTAGCAGTCGCCTGCGTCGGGTCTTGATTTTGCTTTTTTGCTCCACTTGGCGTAACCCGCTCTCGCCTTGCAGCAGATTCACCAAGGAAAATCTCCGTTTTCAACTCGGTTGGCCGAGTGGAGAGCCTGACGCTCTCGACCCAGTCGCGAGTTCCGTTCTGATGGGCGATGCCAGGCTCCGTAGGCGATCCAATCGCACTCGCTAACCAATTGCAGAGTGAGGGTTTTTCCAAATCTTGAGTTTTCGGCGGTGGCTCCAACAAAACATATAGGCCACGCTTCGCACGGGTCAGCGCGACGTATAGCGTGCAGAAATTCTCGTAGCTCTGAGCATTTGACCAATGCTCTTCGGGTTGCCAGAGTTCTGGTAACAGCGCGCGGGCCCACTTGGGTGGCACTTGGCTTAGCCAGTCTTCTCCCTCTGCAACCTCAAAGTGTTTCATGGCGGGGACTGAATCGGTAGGAATATCTGGAAGTATCACGACGTCGAAGCCCAATCCCTTGGACTTGTGGACCGTCATCACCTGTACGGCGGCAGCGCCTGGGTTCTGTGAAAGCTCCAAACGCTTCACCCAATCTGCGGCCTCGCGGATGGTCACACCTCCCTGCGCATCCAGCGCCGCCAAGGCCATGATGATGTCGCCGGCGCGGCGACGTCCAAAATCCGACCAATCATCCCAGCACAACTCGACCACCTCTTCGATCATTGCGGAAAATCCACGCTCAGCAGCAATCGCTAACAAGCTCTCCCAGATTTTCTGCCATGCCTCGCCAAAGCGAGTGGCCAGTGCAGGCTTGAGTGGCGACATTTGAACAATTTCCCAAGCAAATGTATCCGCCGGCACTGCCAACCACTTCAATAGGTGAGCTAAGGCAATTCCAACTGGATGATCCTCAGCCGGTTTGCGCCTACCATCCTCGATCACGTCAAATCCCTTGGCACGCAAAATATCTGATACTTCGCGCACCTCTGCATTTGTCCTTACAAGGATGCCGCAGGACAGCTCCCGTTCCCCGACCCCCAACTCGGTTAGCAAGGTTGAAACCCGTTCCAATCGCTCCGGCCATTTCCCTTCGACCACCTCAACGAGAGATTCTCCGCGTTTTTCAAATTTCGTCAACGGCGCTGCGGAATCATGTGTTTCCCAGATCCATCGGTCTGCGACTGCTCCGAAGAGTTCACGCAGGCGCTGCTTGTCGCCGCAAACTTGATTGACCAAGGTCAAGACTTCAGGGCACGAACGCCAAGATTCGGTGAGTGGCGCAGTTTTTATTCCGTGGACCTGATAGCGGTCGATCAATTCGTCGAACAAGGTTACGTCGCCGCCGCGCCAAGCATAGATCGCCTGCTTGCGATCACCCACCACAAACACCGAACCTGCGTCGGCGTCGGCAGCCTCATCGATGAGCGGTTGCAGGCCCATCCAATCTGCCCGACTTGTGTCTTGGAACTCGTCCAGCAACCAATGTTCATAACGCGCACCGAGTCGAAAATCCACCGAATCTCTTCTCACCCGTGCATCTTCGTGATTTACCCATTGGCCCATGATAAGTTTCACATCATTGAATCCTAGCAGTCCACGCCGGCGCAGTTTTTTCTCACATAAAGCATCATAAACAGAAACGACATCACGGATGGATCGCGTCCGCAGCAATGCTGCCGAAAATTCGCAGCGAGCCGCGAGTAGAAGCATTTTCCGCAACGCATCAGCGGATGGGCCGGCCAGCATGAATTCCTTGTGGAACTTCAAGATTAAAGGTCCGTTTCCGCTTTTGGCACAGTTGTCGATCGCAGAATCTAGCAGTGATCCTGTTTCTCCCAGTGAGCCGCTGCCAACACGGTGCTCAAGCAGACGATTCACCATTTTTTCCATGGCATCCTGCTGCCCTTTGCGAGTGTATTCGATGGCAGGCAAACCTCGCAGCACGCTAGCTCCGAGCTCATGTTTGTGCCGCTCCCATGCACCGGGCTCGACACCCGCCAATTTTGAAGGTCCCCATTCCACGCCGCTTGATACCTGATAGCGCTCTTGCCACTGCGTGATGAAACTGCGTAAATTCTCCTGTACTCCTTGCAATTCTTTCCCGAAAGTTGCTCTCCGGAATGCGTGCATAAACTCTTCACCAGCTCCTGCCTGAAGCGAACCTCCCAGAATTTCGGCTTGGATTTCATCCTTGGCGGCGGCTGCACGTGCGCCTTCTAGCAAATCAAACTTTCCACCAGTTAGGCCGAGTTCATACTGGAAGCCCCGCACGATTTTTGCGAAAAATCCATCCATGGTCCCGAAGGTCAGGCGCGGCAAGGCGCGGACCACCCGCTCCAGACATTCGGCAAAGTCCGCACTTGGCATGGCAATCGCCTTGCGCAAATCCTCCGCCGCTGCTGAATCGCTTGCGGCTCCGGCTAGTTTGGTTAGCACGGAATCTGCGAATTCACCGGCCGCCTTGCGGGTGAAGGTTAGTGCAACGATTCGCTCCGGGGCTTCGCCACGAGCCACCAATCCGATCACGCGATTTCCAAGTTGAAATGTTTTCCCTGAGCCGGCAGACGCAAGGATGAGCAGGTTTTTTTCAAGAATCTTCATGGCCGCGCAAAGAATGTCTCATCGGTTCGAGTTCTGGAAGCTTGGAAATTTCGCTCATCCAGGATTTCAGGATTCCACTTGGTATTTGCCGTCTTCTGACTAGGGTCTGCCTCCGATGACTGACGGCGATGAGATCGCATTTTTTGAATTTCAGGCCACGGAGAAGAACGCTTCTCCGCGGACGCTTGGAAATTACCGGGACGCGCTGGCAGCCTATCGGCGCTGGCGTGGTGAGGGTTTTGCTGGTTGGCGCGAGGCGCCTGCCGATGATTTTCGTGATTATCTGTTCGCCTTGATGAAGCAGGGTCTCAAGCGCGCGACCATCCGCTTGCGTTTTGCGGCGCTGCGCTCGTTTTACAAATTTCTCGTGTTGCGTCGTGGTCTTGGGCGCAGCCCCGTGGCAGAAGTCCAGTTGCCGAAACCCGATCGCGGGCTGCCTGTGATCCTGAGCATTTCACAGATTGACGAGCTCCTGAGCATGCCGCTTCAGTCGCCGCCCGACAAGAAAGCCCCGCCGTGGTTGCCACTCCGTGATGCTGCGATTCTGGAGTTGTTCTATTCGTGCGGCCTCCGCATCTCAGAACTATTGTCCTTGGACCTTCGTGACATTGATTTCATTGGCGAGAGCATTCGTGTCACTGGGAAAGGGTCCAAGCAACGGATTGTGCCAGTTGGTTCTCCGGCGTTAGCAGCAATCCAGCGCTATAGGCGCGAGGCGGCGATCAGTTCCGGACCTTTGTTTCTGAGTTCAAGGTTGCGACGAATCACTCAACAGGCGGTGGATCAGCTTTTGAAAAAGTATCTCAAGCGGAGCAGCATTCCTTTTGCGATCAGTCCACACAAGCTGCGCCACAGCTTTGCAACCCATCTGTTGGATGCCGGCGCTGACCTGCGCAGCGTGCAAGCACTGCTTGGACATGCATCTCTTTCCACCACACAAATCTATACCCACGTCACCAAGGAGCGCCTCAAAGAGGCCTATGACTCTGCCCACCCACGCGCGTGAACCAACCCATTCAGACGATGATGAAATGGAGCTGCCTGCTCACTTTGTTCGGAGCTTCCGCTTGCACGAACCGCACGCCAGCCGTGGCTCCCATAGGTGCA
>JBILPN010000304.1:0-4979 GCA_044373865.1 Luteolibacter sp.
GTAAGGCGTGTCAGTGCCCGGCAAGAACAACAGGGTGACGTGGTTGGCGTCCGCCGGGATCTTGGTGGAGGCGATGGGCGTGGCGTCCGCCGCGCCGGCGTCCTTGAAGACTTGCAGGGAATTTTCCGCAATTTCCACCGGGAATGGCAGCGAGTAGTCGCCGATCAGGAGTCGCTGGGGTTTGCTGAGATTTTCCGGGCTAGGGCCGAAGCGGACGGAGTCGATCTCCTGCTGATGCTGGAGGCACAGGATCCGCGCGGAAACGCTGCGGGAGCTCCCTTGGGCGAGGCTCGGGAGCAGGCTGGCGGCGAGAAGGATGGCGGCGAGGACGGGTTTCTTCATGGGTAAGGCGCTGGTTCAGGCGTCGCGGGGAGAGTTCAGATAGCGGAAGCTGACGATGACGAAGCGTCTGCCGAATGTCTGGTTGACGGGCAGGGTGAGGGCGCTGACGGGCGTGGCCGCCGTGTCGGTGGAATCGATGAAATCCGGGACGCGTTCGACCACCGCCTCGCACCAGGTTTGGGCGAGCAGCGCACCGGATTTCGAATCGGCGCGGCCATAGGCGCGGATCACGAAGGTGTCGCCGCGGACATGGATGGCCGGGCCGAGGTTGCGGAGCAGGTCTTGCTGCATGACAAACGCGGGCGAGCCGTAAGCGGAATTTCCGGAGAGGGCCTCCTTGTTCGGTGCGACGGCTCCGCTCAGCGTCACGCCATCCACCTCGGCCGCTTGATTGATGCCGCTGTTGTTGATCGCTTGCTGGAGCGCGCCGCGCTGCGTGAAATCCGAGGAGGGGCCGAGACGGCGGTTCACGAATTCCGCGAGCGAGAGAAACGGTCCGCGGGCGCGGACTTCGGCGACGATTTCCCGCGCGAGCAGGCGGATTTGGTCCTCGCTGAGGTTGCGGGCGGCCTGTTGGCGCTGATTGCGGGCGGCGATGGTGTCTGCCCCCAGAGTGCCACCGCTCACAGTGGCGGCGTTGGGCATGTGGAAGCGGCTCGACGAATATGCCAGCGATGTGGTTTCGAGTTTCTTTGTTAGCGAGTCGAGCAGCGGGGCATCGACCTCGTTGAGCGAGCCGAGCATCGCGGTCCAAGCATCGACGGAGACGGAATTGACGTTGAATCCACCGGCGAGGCGCTGGTGCGCGGCGACCTTTAAGTAGCCGTCGGTGGCGGCCAGAATATCGCCCACCTCGGATGGGGATTGGCCGGTGGGGAAATAAGGCCGCAGGCGCTCGGAGAAGCCAGGCTGGCCGGCGGTGAATTCATCGATGACCTGCCGCAAGTCCTTGGAATCTCCGCCGCTGAAAATCCCGTAGTCCCGTGACGTGAGGGCCGAGAGATACCAGTCGTCCCACAACGCTTCGTTGGCTAGAAAACTCTGATCGAGTGCCATCCCCGAGGCTCCCGCCTGGCGGAAGGAGGTGGTGGCGGTGGCGGCAGGTGCGTCGGAGGCACCGACGGCATAAGTGACGCGGGGATTGGGACTGGAGCTCGCCAGATTGGCGTGGGCTAGGTCGGCCAAGGTTTGCGGCGGGGCGATGGGAAAGTCGTAGGTGCTACCGAAATTCGCGCCGTCGGACGCTTGGTGGCCGGTGATGTGGAAGCCGCGGTCGCCATTGCGCTCGATCGATCCCGGCTGGCCGGAATCGTTGCCAGACCCGCTGGTCTGGTGAAACGCGACCTCATATGGCGCGGTCCGGTATTCGGTCGAAGAGACGTTGATCCGCGAGCTGGCGGTGATGGCTTTGCCGCTCATCCACGGCCGCGCGGGAAACCGCGAGGCATAGTCGCCGGTGGCGTCGAACGCGGCGTTCTGGGTCCGCAGGGACAGCACGCCGAGGTTGATGATGTTGGAAAACTCCTTGAGCGGCTTGCTGGCGCTTTCCTCCATTTCCGTGCCGACATTGTAGGCGCGAGGGGTGGTGAAAATCTTGCCGGAGGCGATGGCCATCGCCGATTCCAACTTGCTCACGCTGTCGTAGGTTAGCTGATGAGTGCGCACGGTTTGGTCGGTTCCGCCGCCGGTGGTGTAATTGACCCTGATGGGAATCGTGCCCGAGGCCACTCCCGCAGGTTCGACGATGCCATAGCGGACTTCCACCCGGTCGTCCGGCTTGAGCGGGATGGTGCGGGTTTGAAAATTGTTATACCAGCGGCGGTAATCGGGGCTGTTCTGATAGCCGCCGGTCGGCGAAAGGTGCCAAAAGTAAAACCCGGCCCCGCCGCCTACCCAGCCGCGGCGGCACTGGATTTCGCCGACCACATTGTTGTCGTTCTTGTTGACCTCGGCGAATTGCTGATCAAGCCCGCGCTCGGGGTCAATATTCGGGGAAAAGAGGGCCACTTCTCCGGGTGCGAGTGTTTGTGGGCCTCCGGTTCCGCCGATGATGGCGCGGAAGGACTGCTTCGCGCCGCCTTTGTCATTGGCGGCGGCGTTGAGGTAGTTGAAGGGCACCAGCTTGCTGCTGAACGGCCGGTCGTTGACGAAAAACCTGAAACCGATCGGGAGATCCTCGAAAACCACCGACATCCGGTTGACCGTGACCGGGACGGTGTAGGGGTTATGCAAAGTGATCACCGGTGCGAAGCGGAGCACGAGAAAGGTCTCGGTGTTGAACGTCTTCTTTTCCGTTTTATCTTCGACCTGCCAGTTGTTGTTCAGCCAGCCTTGGACCGCCATGGCGGCGAAATGGATCTGGATCTTGGCGACGTCGGGCAGGAGATTGGGGCGGATCTCTGGAGTGTTTGTCGCCGGAGCGGGTGGCACGGAATTCAGGTTCATGCCGGGGGAACCGCCGTTCATCGTGACCGATTTCCACAAGCCGAGCCACGCATGGAGGTAGCTCCAGTTCGGATTGGAAGGTGAGCCAAGGTCGCTGGTGTAAATCCGGGTGCCGGCCAACGGGGAGGGCAGTGTGGTTTGTTCGGAAAGCAGCGACAGATCTTTCCGCAGTCCGCCTTTCACCACATTGGTCATCAGCGAGTTGGAGTAGCTGGTGACGCCGCCGTCGAGACTCGAGGCGAGCTTGGAATCCAACAACGGAAGGGTGGCAGTGGAGATCAGTCGGTCCGTCAGCGCGTCGTTCACCGGGAAGACCGTGAGCGACGCAACCGCTTCCGGGGCCGAGCGGCCCGGATCGCCCATGTGCGACCAGCGCGATGCGATGCTGCCGGTTTCATTGCGTCGGCGGGTGTTCATCCGGGCTTTTTGGTTCTCGTCCACCACCAGCCAGGAAAACGCGCCGGGCAGGCTTTTTCCCGCCAAAGGCACCAAAGGCGCGCGGAATTCGGCGGCCGGGTCTTTTTCGGGGGTCGCCAGACTGACGGATTTGAGATCAACCGCGGACTTCCAGGCGGCCTGGTCCGTAAAACCCGCCGGACTCGGGTGGGAAATGAGCCAGTGGCGGAAGCGTTCGGTCTTTTTTCCTTCATACTGACTGGCCTGGAGGGATTTAATATCCCAGTCTGCGGCCTTCCAGACGCCGGTCCACGGAGGTGCCGCCGGATCAAGCAGTCGGGCGCTCGCGGTGATGTTCTGGTCCGCGCCGGCGGATTTCTGGAGCTCGCCGATGGCCAGCATCAACGCCAGTTTGGCGTTGGCGCGGGCCGTGGCCACCGCTTCGCTGTGGGAAGCCGCCCGCAGGCTGATGGTGGAAAGGGTCAGCAAGCCCACTGCAATCACCGTCAGCAGAATCATCAGCGACAGGGTAACCACCAAGGCAAATCCCTGCTTCGGATGAAAGTGGGTTTGTTTCATAGACTTCCGTGATCTTTGGCGATTTCCCAAAAGAGTCAAATATATTCCAGTGTATTCGGCGGCGGCCGATGGGTCAGTTGAGTTGGCAGAGCGGGGAATTGTCAGTGACTGGAGTGGTCCTGAGGGACGCCGACCCAGCAGATTTGCAGGAACTCGCCGCCGTCGGGGTGGGGGAGTAGGCGATTGAAGGCAATCGCCGTGCCGTCGGGGGAGAATACCGTGCCGTGTCTCGGGTGTTGCCCGGCAGGGAACTTCTGCGTGAGTGCCACCGCGTTTCCCGAGGCGACATGGAGCCGATGAACCTTTGCGCCGGCGGAACAGGCGATCCAGTTTCCGCAGGGAGACCAAGTAAACGGGGTATCGACGGACTGCTTGAATTTCGAAATTTGGCGGATGGGACCTCCGTTGGGAGAGATGCCGAAAATCTGGGCAACCCGCTGCTCGTCCTCATCGACAAAGGCAATGGTGCTGCCGTCGGGCGAGGAGCGGATCCAGTGGCGGGGTCCTTGCAAACCCGGTTGCGGGGTGGCGCCGGTGTGGGTCAGGCGGCGGATCTCCACGCCGGCGGGCGGAAACGGCAGCTCGGTGGCGGTGCCTTCGAGCGGGGAGCCGGGGCGGGCTTGGGTGAGATTTTCCGGAAGGTCGGCGATGAAAATCTCGGATTGGAGCCCTCCCGCGGCCGGGACCAGGTTGCCGATGAAGGCGATGGCCTTGGCTTGGCGGCTGCCATCCGATTTAAGATAGCCGTTGGTGCCGACCCAGCCTTCCTCATAAGCGCGGGAAATTTCGTCGCTTCCCGGTGTGGGATGGGCGGTGACGGGAGTGATGAGAATGCTGAAACCGCGGCCGGAAAATTCCTCGCCCAGCTCGGAGGCGTCAACTTCGACCGCTTTGCCAAGCACCGTCACACCGATGCTCCGCAGGTCCGCGGGAGCCGGGCCCGGCGCGGGAATGACGGCATCGTTGTAAGTGAACGAAACCAAAGTCCCGTCGCCCGACCAGTGGTGCGCGTGGGTGCCGCCGCGGAGAGCGCCTGGCGTGAACGGCGGCGTGACGTCGCGCGCGTCGAGCCGAGACATTTTCCCCGGAGCGGCCAAGGAAACCCAGGCGGCGGACCGGCGGTGGCCGGCGTAAGGGCGGGCCTCGGACGCGTTGTCCAAGCCATGGATGAAAATGACTGCGTCGCTGACGGGACTGAAGGTCGCCGCCCCCACGCC
>JBILPN010000305.1:0-4970 GCA_044373865.1 Luteolibacter sp.
GAGCAGCAGACCACCAGCGCCTGTTCCGGTTGTGCAAGGATAGCGGCGCAAATTTCATCCGCCTGCAAGTCACCCAGCGCTCGCCACTGGTCTATCAGCTAGCCGACCACCAAGGCTTCATGCTCACTGGCGAGTGGGGCGGTTTTTGGTATCGCGAAGCCGCCATGGCCGCCCAGACGAACGACCCGCGCTCCATCTATCAATCCCACGCCCGCTGCGCGGTTTGGGATCTGATGAACCACCCATCCGTCATTCTTTGGTGCACGCATAACGAGTCCCACCAATTCTGCGACGAGTATGGAAATTTCGTCGCCAAAGCCACTCAAATCATCCGTGAACTCGATTGGCAAAACCGCCCGGTGTCGTGGGCAGCATGGCATCCGCACATGGGCCAACCCGAGTTCCAACACAGCGATGTGGTCGGCTTCAACGAATACCGCGGGGCGATGGACCCCTTTGAAAATCTGGAACCCGACATGAAACGCGTCACGCAAGAAAACCCGGACAAGCCGTTGCTCATCATGGAAAACGGCGCATGGTCCAAGCCTGGAAAACGTGGCAAGCCCGACGAAAGAGGCACCGAGGACTGGCAGGCCGAGCTTCTGCGCCGCCAGCACGCGGTGCTCACCAGCCATATTCCCCCCCTCGCAGGCTACACCTACTGGCTCCTTGCCGATTACCGGTCTCGGAAATTTTACACCGCCAACCCAGAATCCGACGGCTACTCAGCGATGGGGCTTTACGGTCCCAAAGACGAAGTGAAGCTGGTGCGCGACGTCTTCCGCGACTTGCAGTGGCCTATTCCAAGTCAAAAAAATCCTAGCAGCAGCGGACAGACTCCCAACTGATCTCCCAAGATGCCATCGATTCCGTGCTCTGGAAACCCTGCGACTCCCAGGCCGACGGACCAGGCATCAACCGTTCGTTAGGACGCCATCCGCCCTGCACCCCGGGTGCCGCAGGATCAAACATGCGGTCCATTCCGGGCAGGCACGACAGAACTCAGACCTTCATTAGATCCGCTTCTTTCGCCACGGCCGACTCGTCGATTTTTTTGGAATACTTGTTGGTGAGGTCTTGGACTTCCTTTTCGAAGACCTTTTGACCGTCCTCGGTGATGAAATTCTCCGCCTTCATTTTTTTGGCGGCGTCCATGCCATCTTTGCGGGCTGCGCGGAGGCGGACTTTCGCTTCTTCAGCGAGTTGTTTGATCATTTTCACCATCTCGCGGCGGCGTTCCTCCGAGAGTTCCGGGATCGGGACGCGGATGGAGCGGTCGGCGGCGGCGGGATTCAAGCCGAGCTTGCACTCGCGAATGGCGCGCTCGATGTCGCGAGTGGTCGCGGGATCAAAGGGTTGCACCACGAGCATGCGTGGCTCAGGCGAGTTGATGACCGCCAAGCTTTTGAGCTTGGAAACCGCGCCGTAGGCGTGGACGTGGACGTCAAGGTTCTCGATGAGCGCGGGACTGGCCTTGCCGGTCCGCACGCCGGAAAACTCGTGGAGCAAGTAATCCACGCATTTGCTCATGGCTTCTTCAACTTCGAAAATTGCTTCTTCCGGGTCCATGCAACGTTAAGGTTTGTGGCTGATGATTGAAATTTTGATTTCACTCGCCGTGGACGAGTGTGCCGATCGGTTGGCCGCGGAGGGCATGCGAGAGATTGCCGTGCGGTGCAAGGTCGAAGACGATGATTGGCACATGATTGTCCATGCAGAGGCTGAAAGCGGTGGCGTCCATGACGTTGAGGCGCTGGGATAGGCACTGCTGGAAGGTAACCGTTTCGTAGCGTTTTGCCTCAGGATTTTTGCGGGGGTCCGAGTCATAAACGCCATCGACTTGAGTGGCCTTGAGAATGACATCCGCACCCATCTCGCTGGCGCGCAGGGCGGCGGTGGTGTCGGTGGAGAAAAAGGGATTGCCAGTGCCAGCTCCGAAGATCACCACGCGGCCTTCATCCATTTGGCGCTCGGCTTTGCGGCGAATGAAGGTTTCCGCGACGTTTTTCATCTCGATGGCGGACATGACGACGCAGGAAACCCCGTGGTGCTCAAGCGCGCCCTCGAGTGCGAGTGCATTCATGACGGTGGCGAGCATTCCAACGTAGTCCGCAGTGGCGCGGTCCATTCCGCGGGCAGATGCACTGGCACCACGCCAGAAATTTCCACCGCCGACGACGATGCCGAGCTGGAGCCCGCCCTCAACCGCCTCGCGAATCTCCAGGGCGATGCGGTCCACGATTTCCGGGGAGATGTTGTCTTGAGAACCCGGCCCGCGGAGGGCTTCTCCGCTGAGTTTGAGGATGGCGCGTTTGAATGGGCGGGGGTCTTTGGGGCGGTTGGGCATACGTGTGTGGGGCTGAGCGATCAAAGCGGAAAGGTGGCTGTCTTGAAAAGGGAAAACACCACTCAGTTTGCCAGAGGCTGCGGCTCGCCGATGGTAAAATCTGTCCCGAGGTCGCGCAGACTGGCCTTCGCCTCGTCCGTGCCGTCGATGCGGAGACTGACTTGGAGCGGCTCAAGTTGCGGGCGTTGGTAGTCTTGCAAGGTTTTCTTCACCGCCATGATTGCGAGTTTCAGGATTTGGCGGCTGGTGAGATCCACTTCCGGCGGGATGGCAAGCTGGGCGACGTCGAGACTGACCACCAATGACTTATCAGTCATTTCCGCGCGAATCCCAATGTTGCAGAGGACGAGAAGATTGGTCTCCTTGACCGTGTAATTCGGGCTGTTCGTCGGCATCGGGTGCGGACTGCGAACGGCGTCCACCAAGGTCTCGGGGAAGGCTCCACTGAGGGCCATGGGGCGCGACATGACCGAGGCTTGCAGGGCCTCACCGACTTCGGAGATCGCCTCATCGCCATCCGTGGCATGCAGACTGAGAGGTTCGAAAATCGGCACAACCATGATGGTGGTTGCGAGCGCTGCCGGAGCGAAAATGGCGGCGGCAAGAAGAGCAAGGGACCAACGATTCATGGATTCAAGCCTGAGCCGGGAGGGCGAAGATGGCGAGGGAAAAGGTTGGCACGTCTCTTTTCTGGACAGGCCGGGGAGTGCCGATCAGGATGTGGCGACTTTATGCGAATTTCTGACCGCTACATCGGAACCCAAGTTCTTTTCGGGACGCTGTATGCCGTGATGGTTTTAGGCTTGGTGCTGGTTTTGGGGAATTTATTCAAGCAGATCCAGCCCTTGTTGGTGGATCAAAAAGCGCCCTTGCAGTTGGTGTTTCGCTTTGTCGCCAGCGTGTTGCCGCTGTCATTGATGTACACGGTGCCTTGGGGATTTTTATCCGCGGTCTTGTTGGTTTTCGGGCGCTTGTCGGCCCACCAGGAGATCACGAGTTTCCGCGTGGCAGGACTGAGTCTGGTGCGTTTGGCCGCGCCGGTTTTTGTGATTGGCGCGCTGCTTTCCATCGGGAGTTTGTGGTTGAATCTCAACGTCGTGCCGCACGCCAAGGCCTCGTCCAAGCGCTTGATTTATGAGCAAGCCGTGCGCGACCCGGATTCCTTGTTGAAGCCAGGCATCGTGCAGGGAGACTTGAAGGGCAGCGGCAATGACTTGCAGAAAATTTTGATCGAGGGAAAAAGTGGGGATTGGGTGGAAGGCTTTCATTTTTACGTCTTGCCAAAGGACGCCACGGCTGGTGCCAGCCCGACTTACGTGCACGCGGCACGCGCCGCACTCAAGCTGGATGGGGAGAAAAGCCAACTCCGCGTGAAGTTGGAAAACGCGTATTTTGAAACTCATAACTCGAAGGGCGAACTGGAAACCGCGTTCGCCGGCAAGGCGGAACCTTTGGTGATCGACCTGAAAAATCCGCGAGATCGGAAAATGCGCGCCAACGCGATGAGCAACCAGGAAATCTTGGCGGAAATCGCGCAAAACCCAGAATTGACCGAGGAAAAGAAGGTTTCGATGCGGATCGAAATCACCAAGCGCTACTCGTTTTCCATGGCCTGCCTCGCCTTCGCCTTCGTTGCGGTGCCCTTGGGCTTGCAATCTCGCCGCCGCGATACGTCGGGCGGTTTGTTGATCAGCCTGCTGATTGGAACCGGGTATTTCCTGGTGACGATGCTGGCGGATGAATTCAAAACGGATGCGGGCGCCACGATGATGCTGTGGGCTCCCAATCTTGCCTGCGTGGTCTTAGGCATCTTTCTTTTCCGGAGGGCACGGTTCAAATAACTCCCCCGCTTTATGAGAACCCTCCGCAAGCTGAGCAAAGCCGCTCGAAATTTCATTCTGGCCGAGCGCGTGGCCCTTGCGCCTTTCACGAAGGATCTCAAGAGCTACAGCCTCTTCAAGTTCCGCCATGATTCATGGGCTGCGGCGAATGTGACGGCGCTGGCGCTGGCCCAGAGCCTCGCTTTTGCCGCAATCGCCGGATTGCCGGTGGTTTATGGCATCATCAGCACCGCCGTGGCGGCCTGCGTGGCACCGATGTTTGCTGGCTCCCGCCAAACCATTTTAGGCCCGACGAATGCGACGGCATTCATGCTGTTCAGCTTTTTCTCGGTGAACCCAAGCTTGACCGCGCGACTGCCAGATTTGATCCCGCTGCTGGTTTTAATGGTCGGGTTGATGGCGCTGGTGGGCGCAATTTTCAAGGTGGCGGACTTGCTGCAATACATCTCACGGAGCGTGCTGGTGGGTTATATTTCGGGCGCGGCGGTCTTGATTGTCGCGAACCAACTCAAGCCCTTCCTCGGGCTGGATGACTTCGTGGGAGGCGAGGAAGCGGCAACCTTTGTAGGACTGTTGCTATGCCTAGCTCGGGAGATCGACCACACGCAATGGGTGTCGCTTGGGATCGGTGGCGGAACCTTGTTGGTGTTTTTCGCCTGCAAGCGATGGCGGCCGACTTGGCCGGCTTTCGCCGTGGCCTTGGTCATTTCCTCGCTCGGCTTTGGCTCGCTGATTCATGAGGAGGTCGGCCCATTCGCCGAAATGAAGACGTTTGAGACGTT
>JBILPN010000306.1:0-4968 GCA_044373865.1 Luteolibacter sp.
TGGATGCGGTCCACGTTGCCGTAGAGATCCGCAGCCTTGGTGCCGGTGAATAGAATGGATTCGCTGGAGCCGAGACGCATCGTCGCCCCCATGTCCTCGATGCCTTGCTGCTCTTCCTGAAGGCAGATGACCGGGTGCTTGGTCGCCTTGTCAAACTCCGTGGAATTTGCGCCCTTCAAGCCGCAGACGTTCCGGGCGAACTCGATGGTGGCGATTTGCATGCCGAGGCAAATTCCGAAATACGGGATGTTGTGCTCGCGCGCATATTGAGCGGCAAGGACCTTCCCCTCGATGCCGCGGTCGCCGAAGCCGCCGGGAACCAAAATTCCGTCCACATCGCCAATCACCGCCTTGGCTCCGTGGTCCTCAATGGCTTCCGCTTCCACGCGGATGATTTGCACCTTCGTGTCGTGGTGCGCGCCGGCGTGGATCAGCGATTCATAGATGGATTTATAGGCATCCTGGAGTTCGATGTATTTTCCGGCAACCGCGATGGTGACCTTGTGCTTGGGGTGGATGACTCGCTGGACGAAGCGCTCCCAATCCTCCAAGGCAGGTGAGGGAGTGTGGCCGAGACCGATTTTATCCACCACAAGGCGGTCAATTTTATCGCGGCGGAGGTCGAGCGGGCACTCATAAATCGTGTGCGCGACATCTCGGAAGGCCACCACGTTTTTGCGCTCGACGTTGCAGAACATGGCAATTTTCTTGCGGTTGTCCTCATCCAGATCCGCCTCGGTGCGGCAAATGATGATGTCTGGCTGGATGCCAAGCTCGCGGAGTTTGGCGACGGATTGCTGGGTCGGCTTGGTTTTTACCTCACCCGCCGCTTTAATGTAAGGAAGCAGGGTGACGTGAATGAAGCAGACGTTCTCTTTGCCGACCTCCAAGGCGAATTGGCGCAGGGCCTCAATGAAAAGCAGGCCTTCCATGTCGCCGACCGTGCCGCCGATTTCCGTGATCAGGACATCCGTGTTCGGATTGTCCGCAGTGACCTTGTGCATCCGGGATTTGATTTCATCCGTCACGTGAGGGATGAATTGCACGGTTTTTCCAAGATAGTCGCCGCGGCGTTCCTTTTTGATGACCGAGTCAAACACTTGGCCGGAAGTCAGGTTGTTCATCCGCGAGAGGACGCCGGAGGTGAAGCGCTCGTAGTGGCCGAGGTCCAAGTCAGTCTCCGCACCATCGTCCAAAACGTAAACCTCACCATGCTGGTAGGGCGACATGGTGCCGGGATCGACGTTCAAGTAGGGATCGAATTTCTGCATCAGCGTGGTGAGTCCGCGATGCTCCAAAAGAGTGCCGATGGAGGCGGCCGCGAGACCCTTGCCAAGTGAGGAAACGACGCCGCCGGTGACGAAAATGTATTTCATGGATTGGTGAGTAAAAAAAGGATCAGGGTGCGGAGGAAGCGATGAGGCGTTCAACCTCACGCGCTTGTTCCAAAGTATCGACGCCGGGGGAGCAATCTGAGCTGAGAAGGACTTGGATGCTGGCACCATTTTCCAGCGCGCGGAGTTGCTCGAGAGACTCGGCAAGCTCCAGTGGAGACGGTGGCCAAGTGATGAAACGCTCCAGGAAACTCCGGCGGTAGGCGTAAATCCCCTTGTGGCGCAGGACGGGCAGCCCTGCGACGGGATTGCGGAAAAATGGCAGCGGAGAGCGGGAAAAGTAGAGGGCGCGGCCATCGAGCGCGACGGCGACTTTCACCACATTCGGGTCTTGCACCGCAGGATCGGCCGGGTCGAGCGGGTTGGCGGCAGTCGCCATGTCCAAGCCGGGCTTGGCGGCCATCACGGCGGCGAGTTCGTCAATTAGCCCGGGATCGATGAGCGGCTCATCCCCTTGGATGTTGATGATGTGGCTTGCTTGGGGCACGGCCAGCGCCGCCTCGGCGATCCGGTCGGTGCCAGTCGGGTGGTCCGGCGAGGTCATGGTCGCCTTTCCTCCAAAGCCGAGAACCGCGTCGTAAATCCGGCGATCATCGGTGGCGACGATGATTTCATCCAGCCGCTCGCAGGCTTGGCAACGCTCCCAAACGTGCTGGATCAAGGGTTTTCCGGCGATGAGGTGCAGCGGCTTCCCCGGGAATCTCGTGGAGCCCCAGCGAGACGGAAGAACTCCGAGGATGTAGGTGGAAGAGGTCGGTTCAGTCACGCTTGCTAAAAGTTGGGCGAGGGTATGGCAGGGTGAAGCCGACGGACAAGAGCGGTTTCGGAAAAAGATTTTTTCCGCGGAGGGCGGCCTCGAAAATTGCCGCACACCGCCATGGCTCCGGGCTTGTCGCCGCCTGACCCTTGCGTTTGAATCGCCCCATGACTCGCCCCGACGCTCGCCAACCTGACCAACTCCGCCCGATTTCCTTTGTTCCCAATGTGGCTCCTTACGCCACGGGCTCCGTGCTGGTCTCCTTCGGCGACACACGCGTGATTTGCTCTGCGAGCATCGAGGACGACGTGCCGCGCTGGATGCGCGCACAGCGGGTCGAGGGCGGCTGGCTGACGGCGGAGTATTCCATGCTCCCGTATTCCACGCTCGAGCGGAAACCGCGCGATATCTCACGTGGCAAGCTCGATGGCCGCTCGTCGGAAATTCAACGCTTGATCGGACGTGCGCTGCGAGCCTGTGTGGATTTGAAAAAAATCGGCCAACGCACAGTTTGGATTGATTGTGATGTGTTGCAGGCGGACGGCGGGACTCGCACGGCTTCGATCACCGGTGGCTGCGTGGCGATGGCGATCGCCTTCAACAAGTTGTTCGCTGAAGGGAAGTTGAAGCAATTTCCCATCAAGAAACTCGTCGCTGCGGTCTCCGCGGGCGTGTATCAAGGGGTGCCGGTCTTGGATTTGAACTATCCGGAGGACAAGGATGCTTCGGTGGACTTCAATGTGGTGATGACCGAGACCGGTGAATTTGTCGAAGTGCAGGGCAGCGGCGAGGAGGCGGTTTTTTCCTCGGAGGAGATGACGGCGATGCTCGAGCTCTCGCGCAAGGGGATCTCCGAGATCATCTCGATGCAAAAAATGGCAATTTTGACGGCGGACCGCGCGGCACCTGCGGATTTGTCGTCGCTGACGGCTGCATTTAGCCGGAAATTCTGAGTTGCGAGCATTTCCCTTGGCGAAGTCCCTTGTCCTGACTAGAACGGCCGCGCCATGACCCGCTCATCCATCGAAGCCGCTGCGAAGATTTACATCGTCGCCCTGATTGTTGTGTTCATCTGGACGGTGTATAAAGTCCTCCAGCAAATCGGCTTGGTCTGAGCGGGAACTCGCTTATTTCCAATTGACGGCGACTTCTGCAATGCGGCCGCTTTTGTCGTCGTATTTGAGGAATCCGTGTTCGAGCGCGTATTCATGCACGCATTTCGTGACTTTGACATCAAAGGCGCAATATTCGGCAATTTTCCGAAGGGGCGCGAAGTCACCGGTTTTTTTGTGCTCCTGCCACCAGCGGAGAGCATCCAGGCCATCGGCAGTTTTTCCGGTGCCTAAGCTAGCGGAGGCCACGGAGTCCAGCTTGAGGCGGAAGCCCACGATGGTTTCCAGCTCGAGCATCATGTCGAGGTTGAGCGTCTGCTCGGCGAGCGTGTGAAAGACGTAGGGTTGGAGGACGGGGTAGTCGAATTGCATGTGGTTCCAACCGACGACGAGGTCGGCTTTGACGAGTTCTTCACCGAGTTTCTCCATCTCGTTCTCGGCGTAAATTTCGTAGGTTCCGCGTGCGGTGCTGTAAGTGACGCCCACGGAGACGCCCATTTTTGATTTGTGTGAAAATCCGCCGACGTCGCCGAAGCTGCGTTGGGTTTCCAGATCGAAATAGACAATGTTTTTTCCTGCCACGGGTTTTTCTTAAGGCTTGGGGAGCGGGGGCTGCAAGCGTGCTTTATCTACCCGGCCCAGTGTGGTGGCTTGTGGCGGGATTTGAAATGCCTTGCCGATGGGATTGCATGTCGCGGCGGATTCGGGCATGCTGCGGCCCACTTTCACCTGATGTCTGACTCGATCCGCGCTGATAAATGGCTGTGGGCGACACGTTTTTTTAAGACGCGCGCGCTGGCTGCGGACGCTTGCGCATGTGGCAAGGTCCGGCGGCGGGGGCTGGTGGTGAAGTCGGCGGCTGGCATCCGGACGGGGGATTTGCTGGAAATCCCATTCCATGAGGGGCCGGGCTTTCGGCAAATTTCGGTGAAGGCGCTCATCGATGTGCGGGTCGGCGCACCCGATGCGCAGGCCTGTTACGAGGATTTGACGCCACCTGAAGTGCTCGAGGAATTGACGCGCTGGCTGGCGGTCAAGCGCGAGGCGGCGAAGGGACGGCCAACGAAGCGGGACCGCCGGGAAATTGATAAAATTCACGGATTTTGGGACCCCTGAAAAAAGCCCCGAGCCGGCGCAGTTGTGCACCGCCACGGGGGTTTGGATTTCATTCGGGGGAGAAATTATTCAACTTCGACTTCTCCTCCATCTTGTTCTGCGGCTCCGGCCTCATCTTCCGGTTCTGGCGGCTTGCCTTCGCGGGCAGCTCTGGGCGGCGGGCCATGGGGACGGAGTTCTTCCGGGGAAAGCTCGCCATCCGCGTCTTGATCCAGGGTTTTTAAGGATGCCGTGGCGTTTTCAAGCTCTTCGGCGGAAATCCGGCCGTCGCCATCGGTGTCGAGCGCTTCGATCACGGGGGGCTTGCGATGGGGCGGTTTTTTGTCGTTCTCAGCGGCGGGTGGTGGCGGCAGGCGGAGTTCTTCTCGCGTGATTTTCCCGTTGCCGTCGTCGTCAAGGCGCTCGATGGCGTCTGCCGCACGCCGGACTTCTTTGCGGGAAAGCTCGCCGTCGCCATCCGTGTCGAGGGCGGTCGCAAGGGTGGGTGCGGCCTCTTGCATGGGGGCTTGGCGCGGCGGCGGGCCATGGCGACCTCTCGGGCCTTGGGCAAGCATCGGACCACTGGAGGCAAGAAGAATGATGGATGAAA
>JBILPN010000351.1:0-4473 GCA_044373865.1 Luteolibacter sp.
ATGTGAGGTTTCGTCCATAAGGAGCGTGGACACTCCTGTCCACAGCCAATGGTTGGCGAAAGCAAAGTGCCTTTGGCGCTATACCTTTCCCCTCTCATTGGCCCACGACAAGAGTGTCATGGCTCCCTATCAGAATCTTGAAAGCCTGGCAGTCAAAGCATAGATGCGAATTCCAGGGCGCGTTGTTTCATTTGGGTGGCCATGAGGTTCAGTGCGTTTGCGCGGGTCGGGGCGAGGTGCTCTTTCAGGCCGGTGCGGTCGATGAAACTCAGGTCTGCTGTTAGGATGGCATCGGGCGACTCACGATCGAGGACTCGGACGAAGAGCGCGATCATGCCCTTGGTGATGACGGAGTCGGAGTCTGCGGTGAAGTGGATGGTGTTGCCTTCGCGGGAGGCATCGAGCCAGACTTGGGACTGACAGCCTTTGATGAGATGGTCCGGAGTTTTCGCGGATTCAGCCATTGGTTCCAGAGATTTGCCGAGGCCGATCACGTATTCGTAGCGCTCGGTCCAGTCTTGGAATAGGGCGAGTTCTTCGAGGATTTGTTCCTGTTTATGGGCGATGCTCATGAGATGGTGGAGTGGAGCGTGGGAAGGCTTGTTTCGCAAGGGCGGATCAGGTTGCGGGTGCAAGTCGTTGCAGCAGCAGTGCTGAAATGAAGGCGAGCGGTGGAATCGCGAAGCAGGCGAGCGCGAGCGGGCTGGCGGCTGCGCCGGAGGTGCTGAGGAGCAGCGCGATTGGCAGCAGCAGGATCCAATCCGCGAGGGGGATTCCGGCGAGGAGGCGTGAGACGTGAAAGGGCACGGGCTTGCGCCAGATGCTGAGGCTTAGTGAGATCCAGATGGTGTAGGGGAGCAGCCCGGCGAGCAGGTGGGCGCCGTTTCCGGATTGGGAAATGGCGATGCCACTGATGGCAGCGGTGGCGATGAGGAGTGAGCGGGCGAGTGGGGAAATCCATGATGGGGGATGCGCGAGAGATTCATAGCGGGCGCTCAGCGAAAGCCCAGCGATGTAGCACAGCAGGGCGCAGGCGAAGGCGATGGGCAAGATCCCGAGCTTGGGGCTCAGCGCGGCGGCTCCCATGACGGGCAACAGGGCGCGGCAAGTCCCCATGGCGATCACCGCCCAGGGCGACCTCTTGTGGAAAACCGTGTAAATCACGATCGCCAGCAAGATTCCGAGTGCCACCATACCGGCGTTGCGGTGGCTGGCGGCGGCGCATGCCAAGCCGGTGGCTCCTAGAATGACCGCGAGGGTGAGATACAGGCGTGGAGAGAAAAACCCTTGTGGGAGAGCGCGTTCGGGGCGGTGTTGGGCGTCCCAGCGGCGATCCATCCAGTCGTTCAGAAAATTTCCGGAAAGATAGAGCGAGCTGCCGGCGAGGGCCAAACCGAGCGCTGGTTTCCATGGAATTTCGAGTGAGAACATCGAGTCGTCTGCGATGGCGCTGCAGACGAGGCCGGTCCAGACATTGCTCACCACGCTTGGGAGATTCGCCAAGCGGGTGCTTGCCAGCAGAGCCTGCGTTTTTTTCGGAAATTTCATCGGCGCGGCGAGCTTGGTGCAGGCATGGGACCGGGGTAAAACCAAAACGAATTTTCCGCCGTGCGCCTCCTGAAGAAAATAGTTTCAACCGGGCTCCATGCCTGCGACATTTGCAGGCAGAGACTTTGAACAAGCCATGACTCAAAACCCAAATAGCCGTGTTAGAGGATTCACCTTGGTGGAGTTATTGGTCACCATCGCGATTATCGCAGTTTTGGCCGTATTGAGCTTCGTGGGAGCGACGCGGTTCATTGACAAAGGCCGGTCGGTGCAGGCGCTCGCGCAGTTTCGCGATTTTGAGGTTGGGATGAAAATGTTTGAATTGGACTACACCAAGCCGCCGATTCCCCAGACCAAGAGAGACACCGGTTGGGACACGATTTATGGAGATCCCGGGGGGTCCTACTCCAATCAGTTTTTGATTTCTGCGTTGGCGGGAGAGGACAAAGACTACCCGTATAAGGATGAAAATTTCTCATCCAAGGACGTCAATCCGCGGAGTGAGTCCTACATGAGCTTCCCCTTGGTGGCGGACAACAAGAATGGAGTTGGCACGGATGGGCGGCTTTACGACCCGTGGGGAGGCGAAGTGATGGTGGCAATCAATGGCTTCAAGTCGAACAACACCAACGACATCCTGGTTTCCTACGCCAAGGGTCGCAATGATCGGCGGCTCCACACGTGGGGACTTGCCGAATACACCGAGACCCGGCCGAACGAGCAAGCCTACGTGTTTTGGTCCTACGGCAAGGATGGCAAAAAGGGCAAAAACGGAGCCACTTCAGCGGCGGTTGTGACTTATAAAAACTCCGGCGACGTCATTTCCTGGTGAGAGTGGCGGGGTGAAACTCCCTTGAGCGTGCTGGCTAGCCGTGGATCAGCTTCAGGATTGGCGGCAGCGATTCCTTCCACGCGTGAGCGACGGCGCAGGCCACGACCGCCTCCTCATCCTCGCTTGAGGTGAAGCTGCGATTTTTCCGCAGAGCCTGAGAGCTGCGAGCGATGGCGCGGAGCTCGGGAGCCAGCGAAAGCAGTCCGACGGCGGCGGCCAGTGCGGTGGCAGTGAGCAGCACCGCCGCAGCGCCCAAAAACGGAATTTTTGCCAAGATCACTGCGAAAACCGCGACCAGCCCGCTGAGTGGAGGCACCGCCATGCCGAAGCGTCTTGAGCTTTCCCGGGAAGCTGCGGCCTTCGGGTCCTGTTCCCGCCACTCCGCCAGCGCTTTCAGCCGGAGTTGGCGGCCAAATTCATCGGCCGATTCCTCCGCGCGGTGGATCAGCGCCGAGTCATCCGGGCTGGGCATCCAGCGCCCGAGGTCGCAGCGGCAAACGCGAGGCCCGAGCGCTGACAGGACGCGGCTGCCAAACCACCAGCGCAAGATCATGGCGGCGGCGAGCGGAAGTGCGGAGAGAATGAGGAGCAGGCGCCACATGGACAGGAGCAGAGAGAATCCGCAGCAACTTGGGAAGTCCATAGGCGGTGATGCACCGGAATTTTCTCAAGCGCGGGCAAAGCCAGTCGGGTGAGCCGTGGGAAACTCGTGGTTGGCGGCGGTTTTTGGTTTTCCAGAAATTCTCGGTGGCGTAGGAAGCGGCTGTTCATGGTCATTGCATTTCACAAGCCATTCGGTGTCCTTTGTCAGTTCACGCCCGATCAGCCGGGTCAGAAGACCCTTGCGGATTTCGGGTTTCCGGCGGGAGTTTATCCACTTGGGCGCTTAGACATGGATTCCGAGGGCCTGCTCTTGTTGAGCGATGAGGCCGGTTTGAACCACCGCTTGCTGGACCCAAAGACCGCGCATCCGCGGACGTATGTTGCACAGGTCGAGGGGCAGCCATCGGCAGAAGCCGTCGAAAAACTGCGTAAAGGTGGCTTGGCGATTCAAGACTACCGGACCCGCCCGTGCGGTGCGCGCTTGCTGGACGGCGAGCCAGAATTGGCCCCGCGAGAGCCGCCGGTGCGGTTTCGTAAAGCCATTCCGACCGCGTGGTTGGAGCTGGAATTGATCGAAGGCAAGAACCGCCAAGTCCGGCGGATGACCGCGTGTGTTGGGCATCCAACCTTGCGCTTGGTGCGGGTGGCGATTGGTAAACTCCGCATGCCTGGCTTGCAGCAAGGTGCATGGGAAACGCTCGGGCCAGATGCGGTCGCGCAAATTTGGCGGAAGTGACGGGCGATCAATCCGCGCTTTTTGGGCTCGCCTTCTCCGTGAGTGCTTGGTGTTGCGCCATCAAGTCCTTGAGTTCGGCCAGGGTGGCGGCGGGCAGGGATTTTTCCAAGCGAGCGAAGGTGGTTTTATTCAAGTATTCCCGGCTGCGGTTTGGCGATGCGAACAAGTCCGCCTCGATCAACAAGCGAGGCCCCTTGTCAGTGGCCAACAGCGGGTAGAGCGGGTGCAAAGCCTTGGAGCCCGAGCCAATTTTGATGGCCACGGCACTGCACGACTTGCCTGGGTAAATCCCGGTGATTTCCAAGTTCGAGCCAGCGCGGCGTGCGGCTTGGATTTCGTAGCCGAGATTGCGCAAGGCGCTGCTGCGGCTGGTGGGAGTGTCGAGGACCGCTGTCAGGCCGAGAGCGAGCGGGAAATCCCCGTTGCGCGTCGCAGAAATCCAGCCCTCCGCCAGCTCGCGCGCTTGCTCCGGCGTGGGTGCGGCGGCCGTGGGTGCCAGTGGAACAGCCAGCGCGTTCGGGATCAGCACCGTTTGCCACTGCTTCGACCCACGAATCGATTCCGCTTCCGTCCAAGCTTGGAATTTCGCCTTGGCCGAGGCGCTGGGTTTCGGGACCCAGTGCCAGCCGTCCTCTGACTTCTCGAAGTGGAAAATTTGCGGATCAAAGCGGTCGGGGTCTCGCGTTGAGAGCGATTGGAAGATCGAGCAAGCGGCGGTGTCCTCCGCTTGCAGCGCGAGGGGGAACGCATGGCG
>JBILPN010000307.1:0-4944 GCA_044373865.1 Luteolibacter sp.
TCACTCTACAGCCGCAATATTAACAATCTCTTCCTCGCAGGCCGCATCATCAGCGCCTCACACATCGCCTTTGGCAGCACCCGCGTCATGGCAACATGCGCCCACAACGGACAAGCCGTCGGCATCGCAGCCGCACATTGCATCCGCTCGCAAGCCACCCCTCGCACACTCTTGGAACCCGCGAAAATGGAGGAACTTCAACAACAGCTCCTCCGCACTGGCCAATACATCCCCGGCATCGCTTTGTCTAACCCACAGAATCTCGTCAACTCAGCGGAAATCTCAGCCTCTAGCGAACTCTATCTCTCTCAACTCATCGCCTCCGGCGAGTCTCTTCACCTGCTGGACAGCTGGGCCATGATGCTTCCACTCGAAGCTGGAACTCCCCCGACGATTCAATTCTACGCCGATGTCGATGCCTCAACGACCCTCCAAGCAGAACTTCGCATCAGCTCCAAACCCGGAAATCACACGCCGGATCTCACGCTGGCACACCTCGAAATCCAACTGGAAGCCGGCAAAAATCAAGCGCTCGATCTCAAATTCGACGCACAGATTCCCTCCTCAGGCTACGCTTTCATCTGCCTCATCAAGAACGAAAATCTCCACATCCATCTCAGCGACCAACGCCTAACCGGAATTCTCGCGGTCTGTCACAACGGCAATAAGGCCGTCGCCAAATCCGCGACTCAATCCCCTCCACCCGGCATCGGAATCGACACCTTTGAGTTCTGGACTCCGAAACGACGCCCCGCCGGAAAGAACTTTGCTCTCACAATCACGCCTCCTCTCCGCGCCTTTTCTCCTTGCATGCTCAAAAATGGCCTAGATCGGCCCATCGCCGCTCCTAACGCATGGATCGCGAACTTCGGCCATGAACAACCCGTTGTCAGACTCCGTTGGGACTCTCCGGTAACAATCCGCTCGATCGAATTGGTCTTCGATACGGATTTCGACCACCCCATGGAATCGGTCCTCATGGGCCACCCAGAACGCGTGATGCCATTTTGCGTCCAAAATGTCCAAATCTCAGCACACCTCGCTATCCCTGTCCTCACACCCAACTCGGCTCTCCCCTCCAACTCGGATGACTCACGCATGAGCCCAATTGCGGAAATCGTCGGCAATCACCAATCTCAACGGGTAATCCAACTCAGCGCCCCGATCACCACCGACCACCTCGAACTCCAATTCGTCGCAGTTTCGGAAAATACACCAGTTTCCCTCTTCGCCGTTCGCTGCTTCTCCTGAACTAGCCACCAGGCTGCTTGGCTCTCTCAATCTCACAGTATGCGCATTTTCACAGAGCAAATGCGCATACACCCCTTTCCGAGGGCAAATCATGTGTTTACATTGAATGCAGCAGCTGGCTCTGCCCCTTCCCTCCGCTGAACCATTCACTCATTTTTCAATCCACTGATGAAAGTCACCAGAATCCACAAGCTCGAAGCCGGCTTCGCTCTCGTCATCACCCTTTCTCTCATGATTCTACTGGTGGTCGTGGCTGTCGGTCTTCTCACCCTCAGCTCGATTTCACTCCGCAGCAACAGCTCTCAAGACGCCATCGCCACCGCACGTGCAAACGCACGGATGGCGATGATACTCGCCATCGGTCAGCTCCAAAAACAAGCTGGTCCAGATCAAAATATCACGCTCACTGCCAACATCAACGTCGCCGGCAAGTCGCCTGCGAAATCCAACATCGCATGGACTGGAACCTCGGACGTCTCCACGGTGGATCCCACCTCTCCTTCCAAGAATGCCAACGTCTCGTGGCTCGTCAGCGGCGAAAATCCGAACCCGGCCACCGCTTACACCCTCTCCACGGAATGGAACAAAGGCAACGCTCTCGCCCTCGGCTCATTCGGGAAAACCACCCCGGAAACACTTCTCTCTCCAGTCGTAAACCTAACACTCGGAACCAAAAGAGCACGCCTCGCCTGGTGGATCGGCGACGAGGGAACCAAGGCCCGCGTGGACATCGAAGCCCCGAAAAAAATCTCCTCCTTCGAGCGCGAAAAAATCGCCCGCGCCCAATCCCCACAAGAAGCCGGCCTCGTCAATCTCGGCTCGGATTGGAAATCTTTCGCCGCAGACGGGTCGATCAATAAGACCGCTCTCATCTCCCTAGACACGGCATCAATCGCCAGCGCAAATCCGGACTTCACCGCCGAGTATTTTAACGACCTAACCACTGGCGGCCACGGTGTCCCTTCCAGCCTGCTCACTGGCGGAATGAAGGCGGATCTGTCTCTCATCTTTGACAAATCTCAACGCACCAAACCCTACGCATCCCAATACTTTGGCTCTGCCACTCCGACACTCACATCCTTCAATAACGCCGCAATCAATACGTTTACTTCCATCAGCGATCAAAAAAAATTCTATCTAAGCGACTCCATCAGCAACAATGGCGCGACCAAGGCTGGACCAAACTGGGGAAATATCTGGAACTACGCAATTCTCTGGCAAAACGTCGCCGCACAACAAGCCACTCTCGTCGGCCCTAACCCCATGGTGGAAACTGATGTTCGCTACAAGGATTGGCTCCCTAACACGGCAAGCAACCTCGGCGGCTATCGACGCGATATCTCGCACACCAACAGCCCGCTCACTCCTGTCATCTCGATGCTCCAACTCGGCTTCCGACTCAGCTCGGAACGCGTCCCGAAGGTTCCTCCCGCAACCAAAGACTCTTTCAAAGCGCAAATCACCATGCAGCCGGTCATCGGCATCTGGAATCCCTACAATGTGAAAATCAAAGCTCTAGGATATCGCTTCGACTGGGCCCTCTACCCCTATTTTCGCTTCAATTACGCCAGACCCACCGGTGGTGGCAAATACACGGACAGCCGCCTAACCGAGCTTTGGCTCCGCAATGAATGGGCCAAGGACGGTCTCATCCCAACTCCCGAAGACCCGCTCGCATCGAATTTTTTCTCAGTGGATACGGACCCCGTCGATCTCCAACCCGGCGAGTTCCGCCTCTTCTCCGTGATCGATAAAACCTATGTCGCTCCTGGAAAACGCTACCGCCTCAAATCAGGTTGGAGCGAAAACGGCGGATTCATCGTCAACCTCAAAAAAAGCGACGGCAGCGAACAAATTGTCCCCTCTGGACATCGCGCTTGGTTTGGCGCTATTTTCCTCCAAGACACGCAAAGCTCATTCACCACCGCTCGCTTCCCAAAACTGGACTCCACCAAGGTCGCGTCAACATGGTTCAGCCTCAAGGCGGAAGGCGGATCAGAAAGCATCCTCTCTCGAACAGTCGAAACTTGGAACGGCGACAACAAAACCGGTGTTCTCGTCCCCGAACCTGTCGTCAGCGGATCCAGCGGCGGCCTCGACACCACCAAGACGACCTATCTCATCGACGACCTAGAGGGCGACAAGGTTCTCGCTCACATCGCAACGTGGTCTTTCATCACTCGCACCACCCAACAAGTCGAGGAGACGAACCAACAACTCCGCGGTTGGATCGACTCTAACCCGCGCGCCCTTGTTTCTAACTCTTCATGGGATGGTTCCAAAGTCAGCTCAACCGGCGATCGCACCGGTTGGCACACGATCTCTCAAATGGTCGGTGTTTACAACCCACCCGGCAAACCCAAACAAGTCGGTGATGGCAAAGGCGGCAATCGCGGCCTTCTCGCTGAAGGGGGCAGTGAGGTCTTCGAACCTGAAGTCAATAAGGCTGGCGGTCGCTACCAAGGCTTCGGCGGCGCCGCTAACACCAACGCCGGAAAAAACAATGTCATCATTTACGACGTTCCCCGCAGCCCTCTCGTCTCACTCGGCCAACTGCAACACGCACAACTATCTCGCTACAACTTCGACCCTGGCTTTGTGGTCGGAAATTCCTACGCGAACCCGCGCATTCCTCTCGATAGCATCGTGAATAACAACTTTTCCGGCGTCTCCAACCTCAAAATCGCCGACATTTCTTACGAGGTGAACCGCCGGCTCTGGGATTCATTCTTCTTCTCTTCGGTCGGAATCGATCACAAGGCGAACTCCGGCTCCGTCTTCAACACACACTTCAATCTCAACAAACTCGCAGCCGGTGAGGAACAACTTCCCAACCCTCGCATGCAACTCGTCCCACTCCCTGGCGATGTCACAATTGATAAAATGATTCAGGAAAACTCCAACCGGGCACCTGAAGCTCTCGCCGCGCGCATCATGGTCAAGGGCGCATTCAATGTGAACTCCACCTCTAAAACCGCTTGGAAGGCGACCCTCTCCTCCATGGGCGCTTCGCAACTCCCGGTCATCAATCCTTCATCCAATGCCGCATCATGGGAAAATCCCGCTGGCATCCGCTTCAACCGCTTCGGCCACGTCATCCATAAAACTCCCTATCAGGCTGGCAACGACAGCGACGATCCTGCTTTCTGGCAAGGCTACCGCGACTTGTCCAACTCGGAACTGGACGCTCTCGCGGAGGAAATCGTGAAGGAAGTCCAAGACCGCGGCCCCTTCCGGTCTCTCGCAGAATTCGTGAACCGAAACCCTTACTCGAACAAAGTCGAACACCAACAAAAGGGCCCGCTCCAAGCGGCAATCGACCGCGCGATCAACTCTCAATTGCCTGCATCCGTCGGCGCGCCTGCTTCTCAACCCACCGGCTCGCAATTCTCCAACGCAAGCGCCGGTGAAAGCCAAGCCGCAGGCAACGCCTCTTACCTGCTCCAAGGCGATGTGCTCCAATCTCTCGGCCCCATCCTTCAAGCTCGCTCGGACTACTTCAAAATCCGCACCTCGGGCGAAGCCGTCGATGCTTCTGGCAAGGTGCTCGCACGTGCTTGGTGCGAGGCTTACGTGCAACGCACGAGCCAATACATCGACCCCAAGGACAAGAGCCATTTCTCCACCACTGAACTCACCTCGAATGCCAATAAGAAGTTTGGCAGATCCTTCAAAATCACCTCGTTCCGCTGG